>CAYHRX010000228.1:0-5774 GCA_964359075.1 uncultured Chitinophagales bacterium | reverse complement strand
CGCCGAGCACAAAGACAATCGTTCCCGTTGCTGCTTGGTGTGCTTTGATGAGCCAGCAGCTCAGGTTGATGCCTTCTGCGGTTTTCAGCGTCAGCTCCTCGTATGGTAATCCGGCGTCTTTGGGATGCAGGAGAGCAGTCTGCTTGCGGTAGAACTCGTTGGTGCGCCGGTTGGGTTGCAGTAGGATGATCGGGCCGATCACGAACAACACCAGCGAGAGAGAAATCATGAAGAGAACAACCGTGATAAGCAGGGCGAGAAGAACGGTCATGAAGGATGACGGTTTTCGATTCGATGCGAGGTAGATGACGGATGCAATATAGCCAGATGGGTTCATGGAAGCAACCAACAGGCTTTGCATCTCCGCAGGTGTATTCGTATTATTGAGCCACAAAGTCACAAAGAACGCGAAGGTCCATGAAGAATGGACAAGCCCAAACGCATAGCGATCGTTCATGAATGGTTCACCTCCATGCGAGGAGGGGAGAAGTGTGTGGAGGCGCTGTGCGAGATCTTTCCGCAGGCCGAGCTATTCACACTCTTACATTTGAAAGGATCGGTGTCGCCGACGATTGAGCGCATGCCGATCCACACGTCGTTCATCCAGAAGCTCCCCCTCGCTGATCAGCGATACCGTCACTATCTTCCTCTCTTCCCGAAGGCAATAGAGTGGTTCGATTTGAGCGGATTTGATCTCATCATTACATCGAACCATTGTGTTGCGAAGGGTGTGCGTGTGCCGCCTACCGCACTGCACATTTGCTACTGCTACACGCCAATGCGGTACATCTGGGGATTGTACGACGAATACTTCAGCAAGGATCGGGCAGGTCTGCTCACGCGTGCAGGCATGCGCCTCTTTGTGAACTACCTGCGTCGTTGGGATGTCAGGACCGCCAACAACCCGCACCACTTCATCGCCATCTCCGAACATGTGCGACAGAGGATCAGAGATATCTATCATCGGACATCCGATGTCATTTATCCACCCGTCAACACATCTCTCTTTCGGCCCTCAAAGAAAGATGATGGATACTTCCTGATCGTCAGTGCGCTCGTTCCGTACAAGCGCGTTGACCTTGCCATCGATGCCTTCAATCAACTGGGTGAGCGCCTCTTGATTGTCGGGGATGGTCCGGATACTTTCCGTCTGAGGGCGATGTCCCGAAGTAATATCGAGTTTCTTGGATGGCAGCCGGATGAGAAGCTCAAGGAGTACTACGCCGGGTGCAAGGCGCTCGTGTTTCCCGGCGAAGAAGACTTCGGGATTGTCCCAGTTGAGGCAATGGCCTCTGGTAAACCTGTGATTGCATACGCGAAGGGTGGAGCACTCGAAACTGTTGTTCAATCTGCAAACCTGAAGACTGGAATTCTTTTCAAGGATCAAACATCGGAATCATTGGCCGAAGCACTGTATCGGTTCAAGAAGGAGGAATTCAACCCCGAACAACTCCGCTCCTTCGCGCTCACGTTTGACCGTGAGGTCTACAAGCATCGCATGAGAGAGTACATCGACTGCATGTGGACTGAATTCCAGTCCCATCCCGCCAAGCATTGAAAAGAGAAGAGGTTATCGCTTTCCTTCGTTGACATTGCGGCGCCTTTTGCGTATATTTCTCATCCAAATTTTACCACTGGTGGACATGCCCCCCGAGGAAGGCCGACGCAAGAAACACCCTGTCAGGTATGAGATTCTTCTGGTTCCACAAGGGGAAGGCGGGAAGAAGCGCTCGTTCTACGCCAGCAAGGGTCGACTTTGGACATATGGTCTGCTGACGTTTGTTCTGGTGTCTACTATCATAGTGCTGATGTTGGTGTACACTCCCGTTGCGATGTACATCCCGATCAAAAACCCCGAGTTGGAACAACGCTACGGCAGACAGATTCTTGAAACGCAACATCGGCTCAGTGAGCTCGCACAAGATGTGCTTGTGCTCAGAGACTACAACCAGCAGTTGCGCAAGGCGCTGGGCGAGTTTGAGGATAAGGACTCCAGCGCTGGCAACGGCGTTGCATCGAGGGTTCCGGAGCGACACATAGAGCAACCCGGGCCGGATGATTCAGCCTTTGCCTTTGCCGATGCCGGTGTGGCCCTGACGGTTGGCTCTGCCCAGGGCTACGGGGACTATGATCTAATTGGCGGCTCATTCAGCACGGTGCTGACAAGTCGTGAGGGATTTCGTGGAGCGTTTCCGCTCCTAGCCCCGATCGAGGGATTTCTCACGCAAGGATTTGATCCAACGCAGGGACATTTCGGGCTGGACTATGCAGCGAAGAGCGGCACGTCTGTCTACGCGGCGACAGATGGATACGTGGTGTTCTCGGGATGGACGTATGATGACGGGAATACGCTCATACTCTCCCACGGCGGTGGATATCTGACGTTGTACAAACACAACCAGTTGCTGTTAAGAAGTTCGCACTCATTCGTGAGGCGCGGCGAGTTGATTGCGATGAGCGGATCGACGGGACAAACGAGCTCCGGTCCGCATCTTCATTTTGAAGTGTGGAAAGATGGTGTCCCCCAGGATCCGCAACAGTATCTGTTGACCGCAGCGAAGATGCAATAAACTCCGGAGGAATCATTGGTTGAGAAACGTCAAGCAAATGGCGAGTTGAGTCTGATTGGTGCGGGAACGAAGATGGAGGGAAAGGTCACTACCGAAGGAAGCATCCGCATCGATGGGATGATGGTCGGGGATGTGGTGGCAAAAGCAAACGTAGCCATCGGACCATCGGGAGTGCTCGAGGGCAACCTGAGCGCAAGAAACGTATCGCTTGCCGGCAAAGTCAAGGGAACAATCCTTGCGACCGAGAAGCTGATCCTTGAAAGCAAATCCGTGCTGCGGGGTGACATCAGGGCATCGAGGCTTGTTGTGGACGAAGGAGCGCTGTTCGACGGCCAGTGCAGCATGTCCGGTAAAGCCGGAGACGAACAGAAGCCCCCGAAAGGCGCTTGAGGAAAACACGATGGTTGCACCTGGTCAAAAATCAACTCCAGGTGACTCGGAGAGAAAGTGGCTCGCGGCATTCGCTCCGTATCTTACCATCGGCATGCAGTTGGCGATTGCCGTCGTGGGGTGCTTCTTCCTCGGGCGCTGGCTGGATGAGGAATTCGGAACGTCGCCGTGGTTGATGATAACCGGGCTGGCTCTTGGAACTGCAGGTGGATTCATCAGCTTCTTCCGGTCGGCCATGACGATGGCAAAGAAAGAGGACGAGTTGAAGCACAACAAGAGCAAACGGGTTGGGCGTGAAGATCGATAAGCGGTTTCCTCTTAGGGTGCTCGGTGCGCTGATGGTCGTGGCCGTCGTAGGTGCGTATCCGTTGATGCGGTACGGTTCCACGGAGATTATCATTGCCGCAAGCGTGGGGGCGTTGCTCAGTACCGTCAACGTGATGCTCGGGTATTTTGCCGTCGAATACTCGTTCGAGAAGTCGTACACGACGTTCTTGAAAGCGGTGCTCGGCGGGATGGGCGTGCGGATGGTGCTGATGCTGGCGGTGCTCCTTGCGCTGATCAAAATTGCAGGACTCCACGCGGTTGCATTGACGATATCGCTGCTGACGTTCTATTTGATTTTTCTGGTGCTGGAAGTCCTCTTCATACAAAAAAAAGTTGTTGTCAAGAACCAAAGCTGATTGCCAACCTGAATGTTTGCGTTCCTTGATTCTGCAGAAGACACAGTTCACGCTCCCCACAATGCGGCCGATACGCTGCATGCCGTTGCCGGGCACGGTGGCACTCATGGGGACGATGCCGGCGGTAATCTCTTCACTGAACTTCTCCGCCACGTGCAGGACTCGCATGAACTTGAGCTGCCGTTCATCGGTCACATTGGGCTACCACACTTCGAGCCCGTCCATCTCGCCGGGCTGACCATCGATTTCTGCATCACCAAACCTGTCGTGTTCCTTTGGGTCGCAGCCGCGATCCTTATCATTGTCGCCATCAATGCGGCGCGGCAGAATCAGCGCAATCGGATCCCCAGAGGCTTCGGCAACTTGATGGAGGTCTTCGTCCAGTTCATTCGCGATGAGATCGTCATCCCCAACATGGGACCGAAGGGTGCGAAGTACATGCCGTATTTGCTTTCCACTTTTTTCTTTATTCTCTTCATGAACCTGCTCGGTCTTATCCCGTACGGCGCCTCGGCCACCGGCAACGTGAGCGTTACCGCGGGACTTGCGATCATCGCGTTCATCATGATTCAGGCGGCGGCCATCAAAGCGCAGGGGATCGGTCACTACCTCGCCCACCTGACTGGTGGCGTGCACTGGGCGCTCTGGCCGATCATGGTGCCGATCGAGGTTCTCGGGCTCTTCACGAAACCCTTCGCCCTGATGATCCGTCTCTTCGCCAATATGGTCGGTGGGCACATCGTCATCCTCTCGCTTCTCGGGATGATCTTCATCTTCCGGTCCTACGTGCTTGCGCCCGTCCCTGTGCTCTTCGTGCTCGGGATCAGCATGCTGGAGCTCTTCGTCGCCTTCCTGCAGGCCTACATCTTCACGATGCTCACCGCGCTCTTCATGGGCCTGGGCATCCAGGCGGCTCAATCCGAGCATGCCGAGCATGCGGAGCATGCGGAGCATGCAGAGCACGACGATGACGGCGGGCATCACTGACATTCAGAAATCAACCAACCACCATCCAACATTAATCAAGAGGAGAAACAGAATGGAAGCAACAGGTTTAGGCTATCTGGCGGCCGGCATCGGTGCGGCATTGACTGTCATCGGCGCGGGCCTCGGGATCGGCAAACTGGCGGCGGCCGCGATGGAAGCAAGCGGACGGCAGCCCGAAGTGGCCGGACAGGTCCGGACGTCGATGATCATCGCCGCGGCGCTGATCGAAGGCGCAACCTTCTTCGCCCTCGCGATCTGCATCATCCTCGCGAACAAGTAAGAAAACCCGTCACCACGACGATCCATCACTCAACAGGCGGGTACCTATGTTAGATCCGAATCCCGGACTCATCGTCTGGACCATCATCACCTTCGTCCTCCTCCTTCTCGTGCTCAGGAAATTCGCATGGAAGCCGCTGCTGAAGGCCCTGCACGACAGGGAAAGCTCGATCCGCTTCACCCTTGAACACGCGGAGAACGCGAAGACCGAGGCCGGGCGGATCCTCGAGGAGAACCGGCGCCAGCTGGCCCGGGCGAGCGAGGAGTCCCGGAAGATCCTCGGCGAGGGGCGCGCCCTGGGCGAGAAACTGAAGCAGGAGATCGTGGACCAGGCGAACCAGCAGTCCAGGCGCATGGTCGAACAGGCCAGGCTCGAAATCGAGCGCGACAAGGATACCGCCCTCGCGCAGCTGCGCTCCGAGGTGGCGACGCTGGCCCTCCAGGCCGCGGGGAAGATCCTCAACGAGACGCTCGACGAAAAGAGGCACCGGGCGCTGATCGACGAATCGCTGTCGAAACTGCCGAAGAACTGATGAGCAATATCAGAGCTTCAACGCGGTACGCGTCGGCCCTGCTGGGGGTTGCGGTCGAACGGAACGAGCTGGAGGCGGTCGGGAACGGCGTCGACTTCCTGGAGAGGCTGATCTCCGGGGTGCCGGACTTCGCACTCTTTCTCCGGAGCCCGGTCATCAGCAAGGAGAGGAAAAAGAAGGCCCTCCGCGAACTGCTCGCCGGGAAAACCGGCGAAACCGTCGGCGCCTTCGTGCTGCTGCTGGCCTCCAAGGACAGGGAATCGCTCCTGGGGGAGATCATCCGGCAGTTCCACCGGCTGCGGGACGAGCGGCTCGGCATTCTTCATGTAACC
>CAYHRX010000227.1:5476-5777 GCA_964359075.1 uncultured Chitinophagales bacterium | reverse complement strand
ACACGTTGGCGATGACCAGGTCGGTCGAACGCAGAGGCACTGTCGGATACGCGAACCGGAATGCCTGGTCGTTGAACTTCAGCACCGCCGCGTCAACGCCGACGCCCAAAGCAACAGGCTTGCTCACGTTCACCATGAACTTCACCGAGCCGCTCGGGCCCATATCCCAGAATGAAGTGAGCCCATTGCGCGATTGTAGGATGCCCGCGCCAAATGAGAGCGTGAGAGTCTGCTTTTGGTATGCCGGAGGTTTGGTGCGAGCGTACTGCGAGACGCCATCGCTTGCCGCCAACAGGAGGAT
>CAYHRX010000227.1:0-5466 GCA_964359075.1 uncultured Chitinophagales bacterium | reverse complement strand
CAGACGCATGTCGAGCCTCTACAAGTTGTTAAACAGTTGTCTCCCCCGTTCAATCCTATTGCAGTGGGCGTGCCAAGTCGCCAAGTGCCATGTATGAGGCCGATAGCCCAACATTGCATTACCGAAGGGAAAATGTTACTGTACAGAAGGGAGTTCTAACACGCACTGCGTTGCAACACTGCATGCCCGCCTTGTCGCGAAGGACGCCCTCGCTTTGTTGCCTGGCGACAATCCTTGCTCCCCTCCCATTCTTTTTGTATGATTGCCCGTATGTCCTTCCATTTCTTCATAACCGGCGGTACGGGGCTCGTTGGTACGAACCTGATTCCCCGCCTGCTCACAGTGTTTTCAGGCTCCACTATCACGCTCCTTGTTCGTGGCGAGGATGAAGCGGACGCCAACGAACGCGTCCGAGCCATCACTGGCCGGGTGGCGAACGAATTCGCAATCCCGGACGCGGAGGAACGGATCGACGGCATGCTCGGCGACGTCTCGCTCGACCATTGCGGCCTGAACCAGAGTCAACTCGGCAGACTCATCCACGAAACCACCCACATCATCCATGGCGCGGCCACCATCCGCTTCGATCATCCCATCGATGAGGCACGCGCAATCAACTGCGGCGGCACACGTCGTATGCTCGCCATTGCCCATATGTGCATAGAGAAGGGGAATCTCGAACGGTTCGTGTACATCGGCTCGTCATCCGTATCAGGACAGCGGGCGGGAGACATCCACGAACATGAGCTGGAGATGGGACAGAAGTTCTTCAACACGTACGAGCAATCCAAGAACGAGTCCGAGCGGATTGTGCGGGACCACTTCGACCGCGTGCCGGCGACCGTCTTCCGTCCCAGCATCATCATCGGTGACTCGAAAACCGGAAAGACGAGCAGCTTCAACGTCATCTATATCCCGCTCCGCCTCCTGCAAAAGGGGCTGCTTGCATACGTACCCGGCACACCGAATACACTCATGGATCTTGTCCCGATAGATTGGGTGGATGATGCAATGGTGTACATCATGCGGCGGCCTGAATCAATTGGCGGAGTCTACCACATTACCGCCGGACCCAGGAGAGCTGCACCGTTAAGCGAAGTGGTTGGACGAGCCATCGAGTATTTCGACACGCACACGCCGCTAAAGCATCCACGCGCCATCGAGTACATTACAAGAGAGGAGTTCGAGCGACGCCGCTCCCGGATGCGCGGACGAGAGGAGGCACTGATGAGCCAGCTTGATACGCTGCTGCCGTACGTGAGCATCAACCGGCTGTTCGACTCGAGAAATGCGGATGCCTTGCTGTCGGGAAGCGAAATTGAGTTCCCGATGTTCAGGGACTACGCAGAACGAATATTTGAGTATTGTGTAAAGACGAATTGGGGGAAAATTGGTGAATAGCTTTGACGGCATCATTTTCACAAGGAGAGAAATACGGACTCATCGATCAGATGCGGCGCTCATCAGCGTCGATTCCTGCCAACATCGCTGAAGGTTGCGGCAGGGGAACCGATGCCGAGCTAGCACGATTCCTCGGGATTGCTATGGGTTCCACAAGCGAACTTGAGTACCATCTCCTCCTCTCGAACGACCTGAAGATACTGGAGGCAGATGACTACATGCTGGCTTCATTCATCGGAAAGCTTCACAGCTAAAAGCTGATTGCTGATAGCTTCCCTTTCACCCACTTTTCGTACTCTGACCGAAAGATGATGTGTCGTGAATCGACCGCTCGATCTACCGCGAGGATTCCGTTGATATGGTCAATCTCATGCTGCAGCAACTCCGACAAGCCGTCCTCCACCTTCAACGCATGCCTCCTCCCCTCCATATCCCGATAGCGTACCTCAATTGAGAGATGACGCTTCACTTTCACGACCAAGTTTGGGAAGCTGAAGCAATCATCCCACATTGTCATCAGCTTTCGACTGTGTTTTGTGATGACCGGATTGACGAGCACCAACGGTTCATCAACATGGATGAAGATCACCCGCTCCGTCACTCCGATCTGCGGCGCGGCAATTCCTCGCCCAAAGTCATTGCGAGCCTTGAAGTCGTAGAGCGTGTCGCTCAAGTCAGCAACAAGCGCGTTGAGTTGCTCAGTGCCGAAGCTCCTCACCGGTGCGCATTTCACTCTGAGTGCCGGGTTGCCAAGCTGGAGGATTTCACGGACTGCCATGATGGGTCCCTTTCAGGAAGCGTCTTGCTGAACGCAAGGTAGCGTATTCAAGGCCGGGAGACAAGTTGATGCAGTGAGAGTTTTGGGTTATGTTTCAGGAAAGGCTCATTAACACAATTCAGGACTAGCTATGCAACGCGTAACCGGTATCGGCGGCATATTCTTCAAAGCGAACGATGTGAAGCAGCTGAGAGGCTGGTACAAGAACCATCTCAGCATTGACTACGTAGACAAAGATGGCGGCGCGTCGTTCTACTGGAGAGACGACAAGAAACCTGAGGAGCGCTGCTTCACGGTGTGGAGTATCTTCTCCGCCACAACAAAGTACTTTGAACCAAGCAAGGCGCCGTTCATGGTCAATTGAGTTGTGGGAACCGCCGAAGCAATGAATATTGGATAATGACCAATGAGTGGCTGAAACGCCAGGCTCATTACTCATTATTCATTCATCATTGACCATTGCTTTATGCACCCGCCCCATCCTCTGTCCCAAGAACCTCTCCCCGATCTCCGTGAACTTCGCCGGGATGTCGCTGACGTAGAATTGGAGATTCGGTCGTTGCTTGCTTGGATTACGGAGGTCCTTCTCATCAAGCACTCGCTCGACTTCGACTGCCGTCGCTTCGCCTGAGTCGATGAGCGTAACGTTGCCGTCCACTGCAGCAGCAATCGCCTTCTTGAGAATCGGATAATGGGTACAGCCGAGGATCAGCGTGTCGATCTTCTCTTGTTTGAGCGGGAAGAGGTACTCCTTCGCCACCGCGTCTGTGACTTTGTGTTCGGTCCATCCCTCCTCCGCCAGCGGGACGAAGAGCGGACATTCCCGTGCGAAGACCTGCACTTCAGGGTCGATTTGTCGGACGGCATTCGTGTACGCGTTGCTGTTCACGGGCGCACGTGTGCCGATAATGCCGATGCGCTTTTTCTTCGTTGCGTGTACGGCTGCTATTGAGCCGGGCAGTATCACACCTACCACCGGCATCTTCGCATGCTTCTGCACAACATCAAGAGCAACTGCAGAGACGGTGTTGCACGCAATCACCACCATCTTTACATCCTTTGAGAGAAGGAAGTCCACGTCCTGCGCCGCGTACTCACGCACTATTCGGGGGGACTTAGGACCGTATGGAACGCGAGCCGTATCGCCGAAGTAGACGATGTTCTCATGGGGGAGTCGTTGCGTAAGCGCATGCACAACGGTGAGTCCGCCGATGCCGCTGTCGAATACACCGATAGGTTTGGAGTTCATTGGGAGTTGGAGAGTCGAGAGTCCATGGAGTTTGTAGAGTCGGGCAGCCTCAAGCGAGCTCCTGTTCTTGCAGGCTGCGGATAGTCTTAAGGATTTCTACGTGGATCATCTCCCGCCAGACCGGATCAGTGACAGGCTTGCCTGAACGATCGAGGACGTAGAACGCGTCCACGATGCCGTCGACACGGGTGGCAATCTTCGCGAAGTAGATGTCGAGTGCGAGCCGGGAGATGGTTTCCGTAATGCGGTAGAGGAAGCCGCCCGAATCCGGAGCGTAGACGTCAATGATGGTAAACCTTGGGTTGTCCTCGAACTCGATACCAACTCTCACGTTGGGGTTAACAGGAGTTTTCGGTCGCCTCTTCCATCGCCGGTGGTGTGCCTCAAAGAGGTGTTGTACATCGAGCTTCCCTTCCATCACCTGCGTCAGGTCGTCGGCTATTTTCATACAAACCTGTGGCACGAGCTCGCGTTTACTTGTCGCTTCACTGACCCGGAACCGGTCAATGATGATGCCGTCATCGCGGGTGAAGATGTTTGCGTCGAAGATATTCGCATCATTGGCGGACAGGACAGCACAGAACTTGGAGAGAGCAAACGGCGCATCCTGCGCTATGATCGTGATCTCCGTAAACCCTTCCGAATGACTGAAGAGCGTGGAGACCGTTTCCTCAACCTCGCTCTTCTCGATGTGGCGGGCGATCTCCTCTTCGGTGAAGATGGCGGTGTACGCTGCGCTCTGCATGCCCTGCAAGTGACGCTCTACTTTCGCACGCGGCAGTGAAGTGCTCAGGCTGTCCACAATCCCTACTTCCGCTGCCTCACGTTTCGACTCGTGGAATGCTTCGATCTCCACACCTTTCAGATTCCTTCTCATCACTTCAGATGTGCGGATGTACAGGTCCTGCAGCATCGAGGCCTTCCACTCCGTCCACACATTTACATTGACTGCCGAGAGATCAGCGTACGTGAGAAGATAGAGATAATCCAGCAGCTCCGGTCGGTCAAACTTTGCGGTGAAGTCTTTGATGGTCGCCGGGTCGTGGATGTTCCGGCGGAATGCGATTTGTTCCATCACTAGATGGTTGCGGATGAGAAACGCAACGTCGTTAAACATGTCCAGCATCCCCACACGCGCAAGGATGTCGCGTGCAATCTCGACTCCTGTCACCTCATGGTCGCCGACACCTCGCGGCTTTCCAATATCGTGAAGAAAGATCGTCATATACAGGACATCTTTCCTCTTCAGGTTTCGGAAGACCTCTCTGAGGACCCCCTGCTGGTCACGCAGCTTCTCAGCGTTGGCAATGGCGACGAGGGTGTGCTCGTCCGCTGTGAAGTAGTGATACACGTTGTGCTGAAAGAATGCAACGAGGTCGCCGAACTCCGGGACGTACCTGCCGAGGATGCCCAGATCATTCATCTCACTGAGCGTCCTCGCCACCCTTTTCGACCGGACGATGCGCCGGAACAGAGCAGCCAGGTCTTCGTTGGCGATCATCTCAGGAGTGAAGAGATCGACGCTGCGCTCAATTGCTCCCCTCAATCGTGAGTCCGGCTCGGCATCCATCTCTGCGGCGTATGTAAACGCCTCGAACACGGAACGTGCGTTGGTGAACCGAAGGACGGTCCCTTCAAGCGAGAGCTTGTCGCCGTGCAGCCGGAACGATTCGCCAAACCTCTCGCCTCCATCCGGCGGTACTGTGTCTGACTCCAGTCGTTCCCGGAAGTGGTTCGTCAGTCGTTGGTGCAGGCGATGAATGGCACGCGCATGCAAGTAGTACTCCCGCATGAATACTTCAACGGACCTAAGCTCGGCCTTTGTTCCGTAGCCAAGGTCTTCCGCCACTTCCAGTTGAAGCGCATACTCCAGCGTGTCATGCAATGCGTTCCGACGATAGTGCATCGAGTGCCGCGTGCGCAGCATGAACTCGTACGCCTCCACCGTGGCGCGGCGCTCATCATCATCAACAACGTTGCTGACGCTGAGTGCGTGAAAGAACTCATGGGTCAGAGGCTTCGCTCCCTGGGAACGAAA
>CAYHRX010000226.1:0-5778 GCA_964359075.1 uncultured Chitinophagales bacterium | reverse complement strand
GGTCATACCTCTCTAACAAAAGGAGAAAGTCATGTACCGCACAGTTCTCAACTTAAGCCTATCGAATGTGGTTGCATTGTGGGAGGGCTACACGTGAACCAACATCTAGGACTCGTCTATTTCGTGCTTCTTGTGGTGACTGCCGTGGTCGGTCGGGTGGAGGCGCAGAATGTGGTCATGCCTTGGTCAGCATTCCATGCAGGTGGTGGCCGGGCATCAGCGCCCGAACTCCTTCATGCCGCCGCCTATGGTCAGGCTGTCGTTGGAAGGGCGGTCGCAGGCAACACAGTCCTCGAGAGTGGATTCCTTGCTACGCGCATCTTGCTCGGTCCGATAACCGAGATCCCCGAACAACCCTCTTCAGGGCTGCCAACAGAGTTCAGCTTGTCACAGAACTATCCGAATCCGTTCAACCCATCAACAACAATCCGATATGGGTTGCCACGAACATCGTTTGTTACGCTGACTGTCTATAATGCGCTTGGCCAACAGGTAGCTCAACTTGTGAACGAACAACAACAGACTGGGTATCATGACGTAGTGTTTCGCGGCGACCATCTGGCGAGCGGTGTCTACTTCTACCGATTACAGGCAGACGACTTCGTGGCGAGCAAGAAGCTACTGTTTCTCAAGTAGTCCCGCTGCCTCCCTACGGGTCTACCGACCCGAAGGGTCGCAGACGACTTGTCGGGACCGGGCTCCTACTCTTCCGGAGGTCGGAGAGTATTTGAAGACATTCATTGGGGGGGGCCTTGTCTAGCGGTGTTTATTTTTATAGATTGGAGTTGACCGTTGGCGCGCAAGTGCGGGCGATGGTCCTGCTCAGGTAACCTGAGCGCCGCAAGTCAAGCCATGTTTCACCCAGTTCTTTGGAGACAGATCGATGAAAACGCTGCTCATACTCTCTGTTGTGCTGTTGATCTTCTGCACGAATGCTCACGGCCAGTACAGTTGGCAATCGGCATTTCCCAGCATGCCCGCATTTGCTTACCCGATCGAGCTGGTCCCGGCGAGCGATGGAAGGAATCGGCTGTTTGTAGCTCAGCAGCGAGGGATCATCTACGTCTTCGAGAACAACTCCTCTTCCAGCACGCGCAAAGTCTTCCTGAACATCTCTGATAGAGTCTCCCAATCGGGCAGTGAAACAGGATTGTTGGGATTGGCATTTCATCCCAACTACCGGAGCAACGGTTACTTCTACGTGAACTACACCAGCAGTCCGGGTGGTCAGTTGCGGTCATTCATCGCACGGTACCAGGTCAGCCCGACCAACCCTGACTCTGCACTGCACGATCCCGAACTAGTTCTTCTCACTGTGGATCAGCCGTACTCCAACCACAACGGCGGCAAGGTCGCATTCGGTCCGGATGGATATCTCTACATTGGGTTTGGTGATGGCGGATCAGGGAACGACCCGGGCAACAGAGCGCAGAACAGGTCCGTGCTGCTTGGGAAGATCCTGAGGATCAACGTCGACAGCACGGAGGGTGGGAACAACTACGCCATCCCTCCGACAAACCCATTCTACCGCAACACGCAAGGCTACCGGGAGGAGATTTACGCGTACGGTATCCGTAATCCGTGGAAGTTCAGCTTTGATTTCCCGACGGGCAATCTCTGGCTTGGCGATGTCGGACAGGATACGCGAGAAGAAATCGATATCGTCGTCAACGGCGGCAACTACGGCTGGAGATTGATGGAAGGATTCATCTGCAATCCGGTGGTCAACCCGACCTGCCAGGATACCGCCGGACTCCTCAGGCCGGTATGGGACTATCCGAATGCGGGCGCCGATGGTTCGGTCACTGGTGGCTACGTATACCGCGGTTCCGTAATACCGTCCTTGTACGGCAAATACATCTTCGGCGATTATGTATCAGGCAAGACATGGGCGCTCACGTATGATGGGTTTCTTCCTCCGAGTGCCACACTACTCTCCGATGAAGCATATCCCATTTCATCGTTCGGCGTTGACACAAGCGGCAACATGTATCTCTGTTCGTACAGCAGCACAACTGGACGCATCTATAAGCTGACCGGTCCTGCCTCAGATGTGGCATCTTCGGATGGAGCAATCCCCAAAGCCTTCTCTCTCGAACAGAACTACCCGAACCCGTTCAACCCGACAGCAACGATTCAATACTCCATCCCCTCCCAGAGCGTTAAAGGCGTTGAGGGGAGGGTCGGGGTGGGGTCGCATGCGACGTTGAAAGTGTACGATCTCCTCGGCCGCGAAGTCGCAACGCTGGTGAACGAGGTGAAGCAACCGGGAACATACACGGTGCGGTTTGATGCAAGCAACTTGGCGAGTGGGGTGTATTTTTACCGACTATCAACGACTAACTTCGTCCTAACCAGGAAACTTGTTTTGCTTCGGTAATCCCGACGTTCCTTGTCGGGACTACCGGTTGATTGCCGGCGAATATACACTGCAACGCAAGATGCTTCTCCTGCGTTGATCATTCCACCCATTCGTGTCCTTCCCGGATAATCCTTTTGCACGGGGAAGCTTTCCGCCCCCCTTTTTTGTTTGCCGCCGATTGAGTATATTCTGCCAGTTCGTTGAGAAACCTCTTTTGTCTATACCCATCTACCGGGTGACAAAGGAGGTTTTTGCTTTTCGGTCAGTCCATCTAGACTGAACATGAAAGCCACTCGCCCCATCAGCCTCTTCCTTCTCTGCACTCTCCTCTCTGGAGTCATGGCCAGTGCACAACTCTCGCCGCGCCTCCAGCAACTTCGCACCATCATGTTCGATCATATCTCAAGTGAGCAGGGGCTCCCGAGCGATGCCGTGAACGCCATCCTCGAGGATAGCAGAGGCTTCATGTGGTTTGGGACGGAAGGGGGGCTGTGCCGATACGATGGATACAACGTCGTTGCGTACCTCCCAAATGAAGCGGACTCATCATCGATTGCAGGGCACGTCATCTCGAGTATCCTCGAAGACTCCAACGGACGGATACTCTGGGTAGCCACCGATAAAGGTCTCAATGCCTACGATTTCGCAACTGGCAAGTTCACGCACTTCATACCTGATACCGCCGATGCTTCCTCGTTGGGCGGGCTTCCGATATTTTCAATTTATCAGGACCGCAGTGGTTCGCTCTGGATTGCTACACGGAGGGGATTGAATCAAATGGTGATGGATTCCAGCGGAGGGCGCAAGTTCATTCGATATCTGAGAAATACCAGCGACACAACCAGCCTCAGCAGCAATTATGTCCTGGACGTATCAGAAGGAGACGATGGTGCAATCTGGGTGGGGACGGACCGTGGCTTGCACAGATTCGGTCTCCTGTCGAAAAAGTTCAAGCGATTTCTGTACTGGGAAAACAGTGGCTACACTGTAGCGAAGATTCAGAAGGACGACAATGGAGTTCTATGGCTTGCAACACTCCGCGGTTTGGTTCGATTTGATACCAGGACGTTGTCATTCAGACTCATCAACTCCGATCCATCTGCCCCGAACAATTTGAGTGGCAAGAGGCTAGCCTTCATTAGGAAGGACAAACAAGGGAAGCTTTGGCTTGTGGAATCAATGGGGGGACTCTATGTACTGGATGTGGAAACAGGTCAGGTCATCCGTATCTCTCACGATCCGATAGATCCCAGGAGCCTGTGCAGCGATATTGTGAGATGTGTGTATGTAGATCGGAGAGGGTCGCTCTGGATTGGAACGAATGACAAGGGAATCAGTAAGATCGAAAGCGGAAGGAACAGGTACCTTCGGCTGATAAGTAAACCCGGGGATCCAAACAGTCTCAGTGCCGACGCGGTCTTCCCCCTGCTCGAAGATCGTCATGGTGCTTTGTGGATCGGTACAATACGGGGTCTCGACCGGTATGACCGTCGCACCGGCACATTTACCCATTACGTTCATAACCCCGACAATTCCTCAACGCTCTCACACAGTATTATCTGGACACTCATCATGGACAGCGCGGGGGCGATCTGGGCTGGAACGGCTGCCGGACTCAACAAAATCGACCCGTCAACAGACCATATCACACGGTACTACAACGAGCCCAAACCACGTCATCTTGCCGGATATAACCTGGTCATGGCCGTTCATCAAGACAGAGCCGGAAGGATCTGGGTCGGTACAAATGTCGGACCGCACCTTGTCAACACAAAGGAAAAGCGATTCGAACGTCCTCTGTATATCGACGGGACGCAAGCGATTCTCGGAGACCGCGATGGAAAGACGCTGTGGGCGGGGACAATGAGCAACGGGTTGTTAAAGATCGATGTGAATACCCGCGAGGTGAAGCGTTTCTCACACGACCCTCATGATTCAACAAGCATCAGCAACAACTGGATTTTGGCCTTTTGCGAAGACCCCGATAGGCCTGATGAAATCTTGTGGGTTACAACGTGGGGTGGCGGACTGAACAAGTTTGATAAGACCACAGAGACCTTCACACACTTTGATCAACGATACGGCTTGGCCGACAACCAGATCGTCTCAATTGCGTTCGATGGACAGGGATTCATTTGGTTGGGAACGATGAGGGGACTTTCCCGATTTGATCCGAGGACAAAGACATTCCGGAACTACGATGCCCGCGACGGCATTACCAGTGGTGAAGGGAATAGTGGGGGCTTGTTGAGGACCTCCTCGGGGGAAATCGTTGTTGGCACGATGAAAGGCGTGACCATTTTCCACCCGGACAGCCTCAGGGATAATCCTCACATCCCCCCCATCGTTCTTACCGATTTCAGGATCACCAACAAATCTGTCGTCCCTGGCACATCAAACTCTCCTGTTACGAAGGCCATTACGGAGACGAAGGAGATTGTTCTTTCATATCTCGACCGAATGATCTCGTTTGAGTTTGCCGCATTGGATTACGTAATGCCTGCGAAGAACCAGTATGCGTACAAGCTTGAAGGATTTGACAAAGATTGGATACAGTCGGGCAACGTCCGCACAGCTACTTACACAAACCTTGATCCGGGCAAGTACATCTTCCGCGTGAAAGGCTCGAATAATGACGGCATCTGGAACGAGGAAGGGACATCTCTCTCCATTATCATCACACCCCCATGGTGGAAGACAACGTGGGCGTATCTTGCCTACGCCATCACCTTTGGAACAGTCCTGTATTCCATCTACCGTGTTCGTATAAATCGTTTGCGGCTCTTTCACCAGTTACAGATCGAACATCTCGAATCAGAGAAGATGCACGAAGTGGACAGGATGAAGTCCCGGTTCTTTGCCAGTATCTCTCATGAGTTCCGCACGCCGCTTACGCTCATTCTCGGTCCCATTCAGAAATGGAAAGCCTGGGTCGCAGACACCGTCGCCCTGAGCGGAGTCGAAGGGCGTCACAAGCAAACAACGCCGGGAGCAGGCTTCGACTTCGCTCAGCCTGACGCGGCTGCGTTGCACAACGACCTCGGAATGGCCGAGCGCAACGCCCACCGCCTCCTCAGGCTCATCAACCAATTGCTTGATCTCTCCAAGTTGGAAGCAGGTGCGATGAAGTTGCGGGCAAGCCGGATGAATATCGTTCCTTTTATCAAAGGCATCGCGTACTCGTTCGAATCGTCCGCGGGAATGAGAAAAGTTGAACTGAACGTGGTTGTTGAACAGGAGGAGATCGAAGTCTACTGTGACAAAGATATGGTGGAGAAGATTCTGAGCAACCTCCTCTCGAATGCGTTCAAGTTTACGCCGGAGGGAGGAGAGGTAAGGGTTAGTCTCACCATCGACCCCACCCCGAGAGGCTGTCTAAAAAGTAACAGGTTGAGATGAAAAAAAGGCTCGCGATT
>CAYHRX010000225.1:4942-5787 GCA_964359075.1 uncultured Chitinophagales bacterium | reverse complement strand
GGTCGCCACCTCCTCCGCACCTGAATAGAATTGGAACAGCTTGACTTGGCACTCATTTGAGAAGCAACAATTTCCGGGTTTGGACGAAGTTAGTTGTTGATAGCCGGTAGAAGTACACACCGCTTGCCAATCCGCCTGCATCAAACGTCATCTCATAACTTCCCGCCTTCATCTCTTCATTCACGAGCGTTCGCACTTCTTGGCCGAGGCTTCGCTGTGAGCGGTCATGGTTGAGGAAGAGTTGAGAAAAGAAAGGGTGCAGCACCCTACATGTGCAGCCAGAACCACACAGCCGCAGCACACGACGCTACCCACACAACCCTCGTTACAACGCTCACCCCTTCTCTGAATGTGAAGAAGGCCGAGACAGAGAATGAGAGAGCTGCCGATGCAAGAATGATCCATCGCATCGGATAGAGCGTGGAGACAAGACTCATGGAGCCGAGGCCAAAGAGGGAGATAAGAAGAGGGATCACACAGCACGGCTTCGCAAGTAGTGCAAGCGAGAGGCCAAGAACGCTTATTGCTTTCGTTTTCATGTCCGCAAGCGAAGAGAATTCCTCACAACAAAGGTGCTGCTTAAGACCATCGCCGACGCTGCGATAATTGGATTGAGCACACCTGCTGCCGCCAACGCGACTCCTATCACATTATAGGCAAACGCCCAAATCAAATTCAGTTTGATGACACGATATGTTTTCCGCGCAAGTTGCAGCAGCCACGCCACATGGGTCAAATCGTTGCCGAGGAGATTCACGTCGGCAGATTCACGCGTGATGTCGCTGCCACAGCCCATGGCAATGCCGACATCGGCTGCATTCATCGCCGGCGCGTCATTGATGCCG
>CAYHRX010000225.1:0-4932 GCA_964359075.1 uncultured Chitinophagales bacterium | reverse complement strand
ACAAATGTTGTGGTGCCCACTGTCTTTGCCAAGCCTGCAATTTCCCTGACTTTGTCTTCCGGCAGAAGTTCCGATTTCACTTCAACATCTACTGTATGTTTCAAGTGCTCGGCGGCGCTACGGTTGTCTCCTGTGAGAACTACAGTGTGAATAGACAATCTTTTGAGCGCTTCTATTGCCTCTCGCGCCGACTGCCGCAGTGATTCTGAGAGCACGATCAGACCTTGCTGAGAAGAATTGTGCGAGCATACCACCGAGTGCCCGTTACTCTCTGCCCGTTGCTTTTCCTCCCTCAGTTGATCGGACAGCGCAATGTTCATCCGCTCCAACAGCCGCTCACTTCCGATGACGGCATGACCAGTCCGGTTGTTAGAAATCCTACCACTCACACCCAAACCCGGATAGGCGCGGAATTCCTCCACTGCAACAGGTTCAATATCGAGTTCGTGAGCATAACGGACAATGCTCTTTGCTAATGGATGTTCTGAATGTGATTCAAGCGAAGCAGCAACGCGGAGAACTTCTCGCGTGTTTTCTTTTCCATTGGGATGAACGACAACGTTGGTGATATGCATGTCGCGTTCAGTCAGTGTTCCCGTTTTGTCAAACGCAACTGCACGAATGTGAGCGATTCGCTCCAACACCTCAGCGCGTCGCACGAGAATTCCCTTCTTCGTTGCTTCACCTAACGCGAGCCAGATCGCCATCGGTGTTGCAATGCCGAGCGCACACGGACATGAAATCAACAACACAGAAAGCGCATTCATCAGCCCCTTTTCCACGCTTCCAGTCGCAGTCCAATAGACGAACGTTCCTATCGAAAGGAGAATGATGAGCGGCAGAGCAATTGCCGTTACACGATCTGCGACCCGCTCAATCGGCGCTCGACTTAATCGCGCTTCTTCCAGCAGGCGGGTGAGCTTAGCGAGGGTTCGCGTCTCACCTACTCCAGTCGCCTTCACAAGCAGAGACCCGTCGTAGTTTGCCGTTCCAGAGAATACCCGGCTTCCGACGACTTTAAACACCGGCTTTGATTCGCCTGTCAACATAGATTCATCAACGCTCGATTCACCATGCTGCACAATTCCATCGACACAAAAAATCTCTCCCGGAATTATTTTGAGCAAATCATCCACATGAACTTCACTCGCCTTGATTCTTTGTTCTTCTCCATTCGCAACACGAGTGCATTCTTCCGGACTGCGAGCGAGAAGATCGTGGATGGCTGATGATGCTTTCAACTTTGCTCTTGCTTCCAGATAGCGACCGATGGTCACAAGAATCAACACCATTGCCATCGTCTCAAAATAAATCTCGCCGCGCTCAGTGAGCGTTACATAGACCGACAGAGCGTACGCCGACACAACGCCACTCACAATGAGCATATCCATGTTGATGGAGCGAGCTTTGAATCCCTGCCACGAGCTCCTGAAGAGCGGAGTGCCGAGCAGCACCAGCACGGGAGTTGAAAGCGCTAGCAGAAGATAGCGGATGAGCGAGTGCAGTAGTTGGGCGCCTTCCGTCGGATAGAAATACTCCGAGTAGAGCGCCATGTTGAACATCATGATGTTGATGGTGAGAAAGATGGCTGCGCCCAGCCGGTAATACAGCCACTGCGTTCGACCTTCTTCGCCTCGCTCACCCGTCATCGAGTGAATGAGGTAGCAGCCGTAACAGCAGAAGCGCTGTTCCCCGGCGCTCGTCTCGCCCCCGTAGGAAAGCGACGAAAGGGGAAGGCTGCACTGATAGCAAGTCGCTCTCGTGTCGCTCATTGCTATTGTACGAATTTATCAACCGGCTTGTCTTTTATCCACGCGAGGAAGTTTGGAACGCCGTAGTAGAGCAAATACCCGACGAACCACACAAGAAACACAACCCACAGCGCTGCAAGCCATTTGGGAAACTTGCTGCCCTGATATGAGATGTCAACTTTTTGATCCATGATGATGTCCTTTATGAGAATCAGATTCCCTGCTTGCGGTACTGTTCCTCTAACTCAAGGATGCGATGTTTCGGCTCTTCAACATCCTTCAAATGTCCTTTGGTGATCGACCAGATGAAGAGCGAGAAGAAGCCGGCGGCCACAACCAAATAGACGGTAACAGGAACGATTGCAAAGTTGATGATGTCGCCTTTGGCGAGCGATGATGCAAACTCGAATAGCTTAAAAATAAAGCCAAATGCCGCAAGCAAAACGACGGTGATTCCGAACCATCGAACGAATTGTTCTTTCGTCATTGTCCACCTCCGCTTGATGGAAGTTTATATGCATCGGTAAGATCGGGTCTGTACCAACTGCCGAGCCATTGCACGTACGCGGTAAGCGCAAGCGCTTTCTTCGTCGGACGTTTGTTTGCATCGAAGAACCAACTGTACGAAGGCATCACCGAAACAGGAACAACATTGGTCGGCTCGTAGAAGTGCGCCATGTGCCAGTCGTTGGAGTGCTTCCCCGATTGGCGAATCAGGTCAGGCCCGACGCGACGCGTGCCGAACAATTGCGGCAGTTGCAGCTTGTTCATGTATTCATCCGCAGTCGACACTCGACCGAAGCGAATATGCTCTTTTGAAACCGGCCGAACGAACTGCGAGTGGCAGTGCCAGCACGCTTCCGCAACGTAGGTGTCACGACCGAGCGTAAGCGCGTCAGCAAATGATTTTGTGTCTGCTTCCCCGAAATGCTGCTTGAATTCTTGAGGATAATCTTCTGCAAGCTGAATGAAGTCGGGGTTGACCGTCTCGGCAAGCTGTTCCACTTCCTTCACCTCAACATCTTTCAACATCAGAATTGGCGCAGCCGCCATGATGACGAATGCAAACGCGAAGAACGCAATGCCTGCGACGCTGAAAATGAATCCGAATTTTTCTGGATGTGTCATACGTCCTCCTTAGGCTGTTTGAGGTTGAAGTTCGGGAGACCTCTCCACTGCAGGGGCTTTCGCCGTCCGCCACATATTGTACACGAAGAGGAATTGCGCGAAGAAGATCATCGCTCCCGTAACCGACCGAATCATCCAGAAGGGAATGGAAAACGTAATCGAATCTTCCCACGGCGCTAACCCTCTCCACAGAAATCCTTGCACAAGTCCTGCCGCCATCAAATCTACAAACATCACCAACGTGCCGATTGCCGTCAGCCAGAAGTGATACTCATTCAGCTTGTGAGAATACCAGTCGCGCCCGACAAGCTTCGGCCAGAGATCCGTCATCACTCCTAAAATCCAGAATCCAAACACACCGAACATCACTAAGTGTGCATGACCAACAACCCAGTCGGTGAAGTGAATAATTTCTTGCACTGTGAGGAACACGTGAAACGCACACTGCAAGCATGTGATGAAATAAAAAATCATCCCCGCGTAGAACCAACGGAGCGGAATGCTCGTGCGCAGCATATCGCCGCTTCCTTTCAGCGTCATGAAGAAGTTGACGATGACGGTGGAGACAACGATCTCCACGGCAACGGTTGAAGTCACCGCGCCGTACTGCAGGTACATTGGAATGGGGCTCCACAAGTAATGATGCACGCCGTTCAGCGGATAGAAGAACGCGAGCGCCCAGAACCCGACGAGCGAGAGCGCGTGACTCCAAATTGGTTTCTTCAAGATTACCGGAACGAAGAAGTACATCAATCCCCAACCGAGTGGTGTGACGAACAATCCGACAAGATCGTGAATAAACAGACCTGTAATTGCGGCGCCTGCGGCGCCCGGCACCCAGAACTGCGGCAGGTAGTTGCCCATGATGTAGTTGAGCCCGGTCCAGACGAACGCAACGCTGAAGTACCAGAGCGTTACGTACAGTGCTTTCTCTTTCGTCTTGAGAATGGGAACATAGAAGTTGATTGCCATCAGCACGACGCCGACAACGACGAGCGGATCAACTACAATTGGAGTCTCGCCCCATTCTACTGCTTGCGCGAAGCCGGTCAGCAGCCCAACGAAGGTGAGAAGAAGGATGAGCTGCCACACCCAGAAAAGAAATTTCGAAAGCCATTCGCTGAAAACCGGACCGCCCGTGAGTCGAGGAACAACCCAGTACAATCCTGCAAAGAATGCGTTTGCGATGAAGCCATACGCGAGCATGTTCGTGTGCACCATGCGCACTCTGCCCGGCGAGAGAAGCTCAACGCCGACGCCGATGTACTCACGAATGAACTGCAACGAGAACAGAAATCCCGAAGCGAGTCCAACAAAGAAGAATACCAGGCTTGCGATGATGTGCGCCTTCACTAACCAGTAATTGACGAGTTTTGGTTCTACTCGGTCTGCCATACTCAACTCCTATTGATTGGTCGGTCGTGGAAGTTCTTTTTCGGCGGCGGCGATCGCCTCGTCGTTCACAGTTGTTCGCTTCATCAGGTACAGAACGTACGAGATCATGTGCCAGCGATCTTCTTCCGGGATGACGTCGCCGTACGCAGGCATCGGCGTTCCGTCGAGTCCGGTGGTGAATGTGCGGTAGATGTCTTTCACTGTGCTGCCGCCTTTCAGCAAACCGGTGGTAAAGTTGAACGGCTTGATGGGAATACCATCGGTATCGGTAAGATCAGCGGAGGAAGGACCGTCGCCACGACCGAAATCGCCATGGCACTTATTGCATTGCATGTCCGCGTACACGCGTTTCCCGTTTGCAACGGACATCGCCGTGCCGACGAACGATGGCGGATCGGGGATGAGAATTGCCTGAGCAGGGCGCTCGCTGGTCCACCGTGCGGAAAATGTTTTGATGTATTGAACGAGCGCGAAGCGTTCTCTCTCAGGAACCAAACTCCACGCGGGCATCGAGGTACGGGAGACGCCGTTGGTTATCGTTCGAATCACATCATCGTCGGTAGGAAGCGAGCCTGTTGGTGTGAGCTTGAATTTGAAAAGCCCCGAGGTGAAGTTGCGCGGTTTGGTAAGCAACATGTCGGCAGCAGCTCCTTTGCCA
>CAYHRX010000224.1:0-5788 GCA_964359075.1 uncultured Chitinophagales bacterium | reverse complement strand
GCAGGGCGTCGAGCACGAGTTGAGAACGCTGGATGTCACCAACAATGTATGCAGCCCCAATGGAAATATATGTGTACAAAGGCGACGTGAGAGCGTTGAACCGCTCTCCCTCATTGTAGACGAGTCCTTTGCCGTCAAGAACATTGTCAATGTAGCGGTAGTATATCAGGGCGTCATCACGCGTATAGTCACGCGTGAGGTAAGAGAACAGCGCAACAATCGTCAGTGAAAGAAGCGCACTACCGACAAGGATAAAGGTGTGTCGTTTGTCCTGCATCGGATGGTCTTCAGAACTGACTAATGTCTCTTCCAAACACCTGCGTCTTCACCCAGTCGAACAATACAAGCACCTTGTTCTTGAGGCTGACAATCCTGGAGAGATAGGCTGAACGCCAGAAGAGCCATGTAACCCAGCCGCGGCCTTTGAAATTCTCCAGGTCCGCCAGCGCCCGGTTCCTTCCAACGTATGCGAGCATACCGAGGTGGTGGTATTTGAATGGTTCTGCTGGTTGCTTCCGTGCCCGGCGCGTCAGTGCTTTGGCGAGATACTTCCCTTCCTGTTGAGCCACCTGAGATGTTGCCGGAAGCGCACCCCCTTCAATCACACTGCAGTCACCGAGAGCATAGATATCCTCATGACCTTTGACGCGAAAGTGGCCGTCAATGATAATGCGTGAACGAATGTCTTTTGGCAGATCAATGGACTGCACGAGGTCCGTAGGACCGTTGCCGGTGGTCCAGAGCAGCAGACCATACGGAAGCTCCGAGCCATCCTCCAAATGGATCATCCGGTCATCAACTTTGACAACCGGCGATCCTGTGAGTACTGTGATTCGCTCACGTTGAAAGAGAGCCGTTGCGTACCGCCGGAGCTTCTCATCAAACGTGCTCAGTATCTCGTTCCCCGCTTCCACCAGATAGATCCTTGATTCGGCCACCAGGCCGGGATACGACCGCCGCAAGTCCTCCATCAGAAAGTCGTACAGCTCGGCGGCAAACTCCACGCCGGTCGGGCCGCCGCCGCAAATGACAGAATGCAGCAACTGCTGTCGCGCTTCAACGCTGGTGCCGGGGAGGTTCGCCCGCTCAAAACACTGGATGATGCGCTGGCGCAGCTCGCGAGCATCGTTGAGCTCTCTCAAGAAGAGCGCATGTTCAGCAACGCCCGGAACGTTGAATGTGTTACTGACTGCTCCGACGGCGACTACGAGGACATCGTAGCCTACGGCGAACGGATGAGCATCGAGAACGCCTTCACACTGGACAAGACGCTTGCCGGTCTCGAGCCTGCGCGCGTACGCGTGATAAAAACGAATGTCCTTTCTCGTATGGCGTATCGGCTCGATGATTCTGCGGAATTCCAGCGTCCCAACGGTTGTACTTGGCAACAATGGTGTGAAAAGGAAGTGGTTCCGCGGGCTAACAACAGTGATATCGTAGTCATTCTTCAGGTGCTTGACAAGGTTGAATGCGCCAAAGCCGGTACCGGGGACAACAAGCCGGGGTTGAGACATGAGCGCGGGATAATTGGATTGACGGACCAACGGATCGTTGGAAAGAAATCAGCCCGAGTAATGCAGCTTCAATTCTACGGGGAGCACCTCGTTCATCGAGCCGGTGCGGTACCCCTGCAAGTCGAGCGTAACGTAGGTGAAACCGATCTCTTTCAGATGCTGCACAATCTTTTCGCGAAGCTCATCATCCATCAGGCGCTTGATCTCCTGAGGCCCCACCTCAATGCGCGCGGTTCGCTCATCGTGGAACCGGACGCGGAAAAACCGGAAGCCCAGGTCGCGCAGAAGAGTCTCCGCTTCATCGACCCTCGTGAGGTTTTCCTTCGTGATGCTGGTGCCGTACGGGAAGCGGGAGGAGAGACAAGCAAATGCCGGCTTGTCCCACGTTGGAAGAGCGAGATGCTTTGAGATCTCACGGACCTCCTCCTTGCTCAAACCCGCTTCGAGGAGTGGCGAGCGAACGTTTCGCTCCGACCTTGCACGCATCCCCGGCCGGAAGTCACCAACATCATCCGTGATCGTGCCATCCGCGATCCATGCGATGCCTTCACGCTCCGCAATCTCTCCCAGCTTGCCGAAGAGCTCGGTCTTACAGTAGTAGCAGCGGTCCGGCGGGTTCTCCTGGAACTTCAATTCGTCAGTCTCTTCCGTATTCACCACCAGGTACCGGGCGCCGATACTTTCTGCCAGTGCTACAGCTTCCTCAAAGTCGCGGGTGGGGTACGTTTCCGATCTTCCAATCATCGCGAGAGCTCTCGGTCCAAGTATATCAACTGCAACCTTCACGAGCAGAGTGCTATCAACACCGCCGGAGTAACCGATGGCAACGCTCCCCATATCCTGAAGAATCGATTGCAGCCTGCCGTACTTCCCACGAACAGTCTCTGACAACATATGCACACCCACAATTGAAACAACTTGAAACAAAAAGTCCCGCCGCCAAGCATGGCCAGCGACGGGATCGATAGACGAAACAACCGCCGAAATGGGGATAGCAGTGGCTACCGGCTCAATAGCTTCTTGAACTCTTTTAGCGAGCGGACGCCCGGAAATTCCTCTTCGAACTCCTTCCGCTTCTCCGGGTCAAGCAGGAATGATTGCTTCAACGACTCGAGTGCATCAAACGTCCGGTTCAGGACAAGAAGGACCTTTGCCCTCGTGTAGTACGGATCGGCACTGTCAGGATTCGCCTCGATGGACTTTTCAAACGCCTTGAGCGATTGTTTGTAGTAGCCAAGCTCGAGGAGCGTCTCCCCGTAGTCCAGCCAGGCTTCGGAATTCGTAGGTTCCAGCTTTGTTACCATGCGATAGCTGATAAGCGATTCCCGAACCCGTCCCATATTGTACAGCAGATCGGCCTTGGCGTACCAGAGTTCCGCATAGTCTTTGCAGAGCGAGAGGGCCTTGTTGTAGTCTGCAAGCGCCTTGCGGTATTCTTCCAGGGAATCATAGCAGCTACCGCGGCCAAAGAACGACTCGTAATGGTCGGAGTCAAACCTGAGGGCCATCGTAAAGCACTTGATCGCGTCTTCGTACTCCCCCAGTTCCTCGTATGCATTGCCCAGGTTATGCCAGGCGGGAACATCCTTCTCATCCAGCCTCAGTGTTTCCTTGTAGCACTGGATGGCATCATGCAGACGCCCCATGTTCGCATAGGCGTTTCCCTTGTTATACCACGCAGCAGGGAAACTTTCATGCACGGCAAGCGCAGTATCGTAGCTTTCGATGGCCTTGCTGTACATGACCATCCGGTTCAGGACTATTCCCCGGTTGTACCATGCATTGTAGTTATACGGCTCCAGCTTCAGGTGCTCATCATAGCACCGGAGAGACTCCTCGGGTTTGTCCAGGTAGTCGTAGCAATAGCCCAGCTCATACCAGGCGTCACGCTGGGCGGGGTTTCCTTCCAGGACAAACCTGAAAATACGGACCGCATCGTCGAACTGGCCAAGCTTTTCAAGGGTGATTGCCTTGTTGAACAGAGCATCTTCGTTGGACGGATCGATCTCCAGTGCTCGCTCGAAGCATTGCAGGGCTTCATCATTCCGCCCTAGGTCATCAAGGGTAATGCCCTTGTTGGTGAGCAATTCAGGATCAACAGGATTGATGCCAAGGGCCTTGTCGAAGCACTCGACGGCATCATCGTACTTGAAGAGGTTGTTCAGGATCAGGCCTTTGCGCTGCCACGCATCGGCGCTATAGGGAGTGATCTCAAGCAGTTGGTTGATGAAGTGGAGAGCGTCACCGTACTTCTCGTTCTCAAAGTAGTAGTTGACGATCTCCTCAAGGGCTTCTATGCTGGAAATACCAGAGGAGCCGTCCTTGAGCATGTCCTTGAATCGCTTAAGCTCGTCGTCGCCCTTCTTGCCATCCTCGTTTTCTGGGTCATCATCGAAATCCCAAAAATCAAGTGTGCTCATTGGGTCCTCTTAAAGTATTCGAGATCGCTTGAGGAACGAAGCTCGCGTCTCCTCGAACCCAAATAAATCAAAAATCCACCCTAAGTCAAGGAAACAGCTCGCGGTGCGATAAGACGTGATCTCCAAACATGAGTAATCTGGATTGATTTTAAAGCATCATTGGATTATATTAAGCGTTCGGTTTTCGATGATTGGCACCAACATAGAGCACATAAGGGATCGAATTGCCAGGCGATGCGAGAAGACGGGCCGAAATCCTTCCGAGATAACACTTTTGGCAGTTGCCAAGACGTTCCCGCCAGACCGAGTTGCTGAGGCAGTGCGAGAGGGAGTTCTCGATGTTGGTGAAAACTATGTTCAGGAACTCGTTCGGAAGAGAGAATCCCTCATCGACAACCTGATACGATGGCACTTCATCGGCCATCTCCAGTCGAACAAGGTCAAGCACATCATAGACTGGATCTATTTGATTCACGCCCTGGATAGTGTTGGGCTTGCGAAGGAGATTGATCGAAGGGCACAGCAATCGAACCGCACCGTGGATGTCCTTCTCGAGGTGAACACCACAGGAGAGAAGTCGAAATTCGGTCTGCAGCCAAACGGAACAGTTGAGTTCGTTCGGCAGCTTGCTGGGTTTGGGCATATAAGGATTGCGGGACTGATGACGATTGGCCCGTTTCTCCCTGACCCCGAGGAATCACGGCCGATGTTCAGACAGCTACGGCAGCTCAAAGACGAGATCGCACGGATTGGCCAGCCGAATATTTCAATGCAGCATCTCTCCATGGGCATGACCGGCGATTTCGAAGTGGCCATCGAAGAAGGCGCGACAATCCTCAGGATTGGGACCGCGATCTTCGGGTCAAGAAAGAGAGCTTAGGAGGCACACATGAAACTGACACCGCTCGATATTAAGAAGCAGGAATTCAAGAAGGTCATGCGTGGGTACGACGCTGTTGAGGTGGACACGTTCATGGATATGATGGCGGCTGAGTTTGAGGACCTCTTGAAACAGCAGAAAGACCTGCGTGACAAGGTTGTGGAGCTGGATACGCAGCTCAAGGACTACAGACAGATCGAGAAAACCCTCCAGCAAACGCTTTTTCAGGCGCAAGAGGCAACATCGAAAACCTATGAATCGGCCCGGCGCGAAGCGGAGCTGATCGTGAGGGAAGCAGAACTCAAGGCTGCGAAGACACTTGAGCAGGCTAGAAGTGATCTGACACGGCTGAATAACGAGGTAGGCCAGGCAAAGGCGCGCAGGGATTCGCTGGTGGGAAGGCTGCGGGTGCTGCTCAGCTCCGAGCTCGATTTAATCAAGACGCTGGAAATGGGCGGCGATCTAATGGCAGGCAGCGAAGGATCCCAGGGCACGGGCAAGGAAACGATTCAGCTTGATGAAATTCTGAAGACTATCGACAATGACAGAACTCCGCAAGCACATTGATGAGGCTGTAGCATTCCTGAGAACCAGGACGAGCATGCAGCCCCCCATCGGTATCATCCTTGGTACTGGCTTGGGAGGGCTGGCAAAGGAGATCAAAGCCGAAGTGGTTGTAGACTACGGCGACATCCCCCACTTTCCGATTTCAACAGTCGAGTCACACCACGGTAAGCTTCTCTTCGGGACGCTGGCAGGTAAGCAGGTGGTGGCCATGCAAGGCCGCTTCCACTATTACGAAGGCTACACCATGCAGCAGGTAACCTTCCCCGTGCGTGTCATGAAGTTCCTTGGTGTGGAGACTCTGCTCATCTCCAATGCTGCAGGTGGTATGAACCCACACTTCTCTCGGGGCACCATCATGATCATCACCGACCATATCAACCTTCTTGGTGATAACCCGCTGGTCGGCC
>CAYHRX010000223.1:0-5816 GCA_964359075.1 uncultured Chitinophagales bacterium | reverse complement strand
TTGATGGTGGGTTTTGTGAAGCTGTGGATGAGAAAAGATCCATTGGGAAGATTTCGGATTACGGATCAATCCGCAATCTGTAATCTGGAATCACCGAGGCTCTCAGTTCTTCTTCTTGACCTTGTACACTGTTTCTCCATCACGAATCATCCCGTATTTTTCGCGTGCAACTTTCTCGATAGCCTTCGTGTCACCATCCAGTGCTTTCGACTCGGCCTGGAGTTGCTTCGTCTCTGCTTCGGCTTGCAGGATCTTCGCCTCCAGCTCAGCCTTCTGACTTTGCAGTTTGATACGCTGGACGACGCCATGGTTGCCGAACAGCAGGAAAAGCACCAACGGGATGCCAATCAGCAGTCCAAGCATGGCGCGCTTGTTCCTGACGAGCTTCTTGAGCAGCGCCTGGACGTCAATCGTTCTTCTGTCTTTGCGGTAGAAAAGGTTGTCCATGTGCCGCTAAATGTACCACTAATTTGAAGCCTTTGCAAGATGGGATGTCTGTAGAGTTTTTCAATATTGACTATTCACCCAAACAAATATAGATTTAGATGTTCAACCAGTCGGAGGACGCCATGAAGCCACGAATTCTTCTCTGTGCACTGTTACTCTGCGTATTCGCCCCACCCCTCTTCGCACAATGGATACCGATCCGAACAGTTCCGATCATCGCAGGCAACCAAACCGACTTTCTGCCGTCCGTTGCGCGAGGCATGGGGAATCTCTCGATCGCATTCGACGATCCGCTGGGCGACCCGTTCATCAATCCGGCAAAGGCACAACGGCTGAATGGACTCACGTTATTCACATCACCAACGCGCAATAGCTGGAGCAACGAAGATGGGACACCGGTGTCAACGGTACGAGGATCATCGAGCTATCCGGGCGCTGCGCTCAACTCTGTTCCGTTCGGTGGCTTCCTCCAGAGAGACAATCTCTTCGGCGGTGTGCTTGTCAGCTACCAGGGATACAATGCCGAGCGCACACAGGGCGGTTCCAATTGGATTCGGCCCACGGTCGTAGGCTTCCCCGAGCCGGTAACACGCAGCGACATTGGCAACAACACATACGTGTTCGGATTGTTCGGAATGCAGTTCCCGGATGCGAACGTGTCAGTTGCTGGAAGTGTGAGCTGGGGAAAGTATGGCGCGATGGACGGAGTGAATCTGCTGTATCCCGGCAGTATCGACATCAGGCAGAGCGGCTGGTCAACGGAATACAAACTTGGCATCATCGGGAACGTGACCGAGCAGGATCGCCTCGAGTTCGTCGCAGGCCACAGCCGTTTCAAAGCAACGCATGATGTAACGTTCCAAGATCCTTTCTGGTCGGGCGTCATTATCCCCGAACCCGCTTACGGCTACTACCGCACCGAGGTGAACCGTGACGAGAACCGAGAGTGGGTATTGAGCGCCGGGTACAGACGATCGGTGAATTCAAGATGGACGGTCGGTGCATTGCTATCGGTAAACTGGAAGGATCACCCAAAGATCCCCAACTACAATCTCGCCAACATACCGCGGGACCCCGGAACATCGACTGCGTACAACATCGGCATTGGTGCTGTTGTGGAGAGCGAGAGATCCCTCGTAGGCGTCGAGTACATCTACGAGCCGGTCACGAGTAACACGTGGGCAGAGGCGGGAGAGGCATATCTTGACCCCCGCACCGGGAGAGTGAACCCGTTTGTCCCGCCGAACTTCAAGACTGTGGAGAACTTCTTCCGATTCTCAAACCACATCTTCAGACTAGGCCACCAGTCGGAAACCAAAGCCGGGTGGCTCGACTATCGCTTCGGCGTCCAGCTCCACTTCTACAAGTACACGCTCAACCAGAATGACAACATTCTCAATACGTCGCGGTCAATGACCACCGATTGGCTGGAGGGTACTTTAAGCGGAGGTTTTACAGCAACGTTCTCCGGCTTCCAGCTGTTCTACACGCTGCAACTCGTTTTGGGGAACGGACTGGTGAGCACTGTGGGTTCATCAGCTCCTATTCGACTCGAGAGTGGAGGAATGGTGAGGGCAAGCAATTTCCTTGTTGCGCCCAGCGGTAACCTGATTGTCGACAATATCACGCTCATAACGCACCAGTTGGCGCTGGTGTATCATGTGGAGTAAAGAGGGAAGATGCTGATAGGGGGCGGTTAACCCTTATACCATTCCTTCCTTGGCTGGTAGGATGTTCTGAGCGCATTCTTCTGACGGTGACGCTCAAGAGCCAGTGTGATTAGACGGTCGAGCAGCTCCGAGTAGGAAATGCCCGACGCTGCCCAGAGCTTCGGATACATGCTGATGGACGTGAAGCCGGGGATCGTATTAACCTCATTGAGATAGATCCTGTGTTGCTTTCTCGTGACGAAGAAGTCAACTCGCGCCATTCCGGCGAGATCCAGAACTTTGAACGCCTCTACTGCAACCCGCTGTATTTCCTTCACGACCTTCTTCGGCAGGTTGGCTGGAATAACTGCAGTTGATTTGCCATCGACGTACTTCGCATCGTAATCATAGAACTCATTAGACGGGATAATCTCTCCGGCCACAGAAGCCATTGGTCTGTCATTGCCGAGCACGCTGCACTCGATCTCGCGTGCGTTCTTCACGCCCTGTTCAACGATCACCTTCCTGTCGTACTCCGCTGCGACCGCAAGGTCATCGTATAACTCCTTTCTGTTGTGTGCCTTCGATATGCCAACGCTTGAGCCTGTGTTTGCAGGTTTCGTGAAGACCGGATACTTCAGTGCCCTCTCAATCTGCCCAATGACTTTCTTCGGGCTTTGCTTGCATTCACTTGAGAGAAACCAGATGTATTGTGGCACCAGAATTCCGGCCTGCTCGTAGAGCTGCTTCTGCACGATCTTGTCCATGCCGAGTGCGGAGCCAAGCACGCTGGCTCCGACGTACGGAATGTTGGCAAGCTCCAGCAAGCCTTGCAGCGTTCCATCCTCGCCATACGTCCCATGCACAACCGGGAACACTACGTCAAGTCGATAGTCTGATTCACTCTCGCCGTTGATGGACATGAGCGCCTGACGGTTTGGCTCGGGCACGAGAAACCGTTCCGGCTCCTGATCAAGTCCGTCCTTCGATTTCAGCAACTGCAGCGCTTTGCCTGAGCTGAGCCATCGACCCGACTGCGTGATGCCGATCGGGACCACATCGTACTTTTCTGTATCCAACGCATTCATCACCGAAGTTGCAGAGACGAGCGACACCTCATGCTCACCCGACCGACCGCCAAAGATGACACCAACTCTGAGCTTTGTTGCCATGGTGGATTATTGGAGCTTGAGTGTGTGAAGTTTTTCGGTGATGTACTTCCTCAGCTCGTCTTCTGAGAGATCAAACTGCTCATTCTCAGCAACTTCACAGGCGATCTTGCTGGAGAAATCCTTGCCGTAGCTCTGCACACTCACCTTGCGAAGCTTCTCTACGTCTTCAGTCGTCAGCCCACGCGGGCCGCCGAGCATCGTCGCAACGAACGTAATGTGTGCAGCGTGTTCTACTTTCTCCATCTTGAAGTACGCGTCGTACAGCTCTGGGCCGTACGTGACCGCCCCATGGTTGGCAAGAAGGATCGCGTCGCTGTTCTTCACAAACGGACCAAGCGATTCTGCAACCTCACGTGTGGACGGGGTTGCATACTCAGCAAGCGGGATTGCGCCCAGTCCGACAATCACTTCAGGAAACGTGCATCGGTCGAGCGGCAGCCTCGCCGTCGCAAATCCAGTGGCGTAGATTGGATGGGCATGGACCACTGCGTTGACATCCGAACGCTGTCGGTAGATGAAGAGGTGCATCCCCAGCTCGGTCGAGGGCTTCCCACTTCCCCCGATTTGCTCGCCACTCAACGTCACCTCAACAAAGTCGTTCTCGGTCACCATCCCCTTGTTGATCCCGGAACGCGTAGCAAGTATGTTCCCATTTGCCAGCCGGACGCTAACGTTGCCGTCAGTCGCTGTCACCATGCCGCGAGAGTAGAGGCGGTGGCAGATGTCGATGAGCTGGGCAACTGTTGGTGAGTGGTACATTTGCAGAATGAGAATGAGAAAGAGACTTGTCTGTGAGTTGATAATACCGAAAAGGCTTGTGAGTTTCAATGAAGCCGGGCATTGTATAACCCCTCCCTTACCCTCCCCTTAGCTAAGGGGAGGGTTGGGGTGGGGTCAGACACACCGAAGCTCCGGAGCCAGTTATAAGTCTTGGTAAGACGATCAAAAATGTCTACAACGCTGTCAGCGTACATACCGTCGGTAGATGGATGCCAAGGAAACGCTTGGCGGGAGTTGTCGTTCACGGACTTCGTAGACGAGACGCTTCGCGTCCCGCTCCCAAACAATCCGGGTCCTCTCCTTTTCGGTGCGGGTCATTGTGCCATTCGTCCGTACGACCTCACGTTCCGGCGAGAATACAAACCCAAGCTCGTCTTGGGTCACTCGCAGGCCATCCACGGCCTCCAGAGTTGCGAACACGTACGTTATCTCCGCCATCAGCGTGTCACCCTGGACGCGGAGCCGTTTAGCGGTGATCTTCCTCGTATATTTCTCAAACTCCTCCACCTTCTCTCCACCGTACGCGGTCATCAGCTCGTCGAAATCCCTGAGCACAAGAGAGTCAGAATGAGCGTCCGAGCGTATGTCGATGAGATGGAGGATGCCCTCGCCACTTCCATCTTCCTTCAGCGTGATAATGTGCTCGGTCGTCCGCACCAACAAGCAGCCGGGGATCACGAGCGCCAGAAGCAAGACACGAAGCACACCGCCGGAGATTCTCACGTCAACAACCTCTCAGCCATTCTTCAGCAATCTGGACTGCGTTGGTGGCAGCACCTTTCCGCAGGTTGTCTGCAACAACCCATACGTTCAGCCCGCTGGCAACAGTTTCATCTCGACGCACACGGCCAACGAAGACCTCGTCACGGCCCCACGCTGTAATAGGCATCGGGTACTTTGCATGGTGCGGTTCATCTACCAACACAACCCCGGGGGCGCGTGCAAGGACTTCTTGCACCTCTGCAAGATCAAAGGGTTCCTCGAACTCCACATTCAATGCTTCACTGTGTCCGCCCCAGACGGGCACTCGTGCGCACGTTGCAGTCACCTTGATTGCGTCATCGCCCATGATCTTCTTTGTCTCGCGGACCATCTTGTGTTCTTCCTTCGTATACCCGTCTTCATGGAAGACATCCACGTGGGGAAGGATGTTATAGGCAATCTGGTGTGGGAATTTCATCTCCTCCACCGGCTCGTTCGCCACTTCGTCCTCAAGTTGTGAGAGGCCTTTCTGTCCAGCTCCAGTCACTGACTGGTATGTCGCGACGACGACTCGCTTGACCTTCCAACGGTCGTGAAGCGGCTTCAGGACAACCACCATCTGGATTGTCGAGCAGTTTGGGTTGGCGATGATCCCTTTGTGGTGAAAGATCATTCTGCGGTTCACTTCTGGAACCACGAGCGGCACATGCTCGTCCATGCGGAACGCGCTGCTATTGTCTATCACCAGCGCCCCGGAACGAACCGCGTGAGGCGCGTACTCCTTGCTCACTGTCGCGCCGGCAGAGAAAAACGCCACCTCAGCCTCATGGAATGATTCCGGCGTCAGTTTCTCCACCACACACACCTTGTCTGCGAAGTTGACTTCCTTCCCCACCGATCTCTCGGAGGCAAGAAGCACAAGATTGCCGACCGGGAACTTCCGCTCTTCCAGCACCTGCACCATCTTCCTGCCCACAAGTCCGGTGGTGCCAACAACAGCTACATTACACGTACGCATGGCAGACCATTGCAATCAGAGTTGCTGAATCGTTTCTCGCTCGCGGAT
>CAYHRX010000222.1:0-5827 GCA_964359075.1 uncultured Chitinophagales bacterium | reverse complement strand
AGAGTAAATGATTGGAATAGAGACAGAAAGCAAAAATTTTCTTCCTCTGTGACCTCGGCGTTCTCTGCGGTTAAGCTCTTCAACTGCGCTTCTAGCAACCATGTGGAAGTGATTCTATGAAGCAATTGAATGAAGCAAATGTTCTGGAAGCGCTGCGTCTGGTGAAAGATCCCGATCTGCACCGTGATATTGTGGCGTTGAATTTCGTGAAGGACCTCAAGGTGCACGGAAAGGATGTCTCGTTCACCATTGAGCTTACAACGCCCGCATGCCCGGTGCGCGACGAGTTGAAAGCTGCCTCAGTGCGTGCGATACGCGACAGCATTGAGGGCGTCGGGGGCGTTGGCGTGAGCATGACATCGAGGGTGATTGCCCATGACAACAAGCAGAAAGAAGCTGTGCTACCAGGAGTGAAGAACACCATCGCCGTTGCTTCCGGCAAAGGCGGTGTGGGAAAATCCACCGTTGCGGTGAACATCGCGGTAGCACTGGCGCAAGAGGGGGCGAAGGTGGGGCTTGTGGACGCTGATGTGTACGGACCAAGCATTCCTCTCATGATGGGAATAAAGCCGGGTGAACGACCGAGGATGCGTGGCCAGAAACTCATCCCGATGGAGAACTGGGGGGTGAAGTTGATGTCGATCGGATTCCTTGTGGACCCGATGCAGGCGGTCATCTGGCGCGGCCCGATGGCAAGCGGCGCGGTGAAGCAGTTCATGTCGGATGTGGAGTGGGGTGAGCTGGACTATCTTGTATTCGACCTGCCGCCAGGAACCGGCGACATCCAGCTTACGCTGGTGCAGACCATCCCTTTGACCGGGGCAGTTATCGTGACAACGCCACAGGATATCTCCCTGGCAGATGCGCGGAAGGGATTCAAGATGTTCGAGAAGGTGAATGTGCTGGTCCTGGGCATCGTCGAGAATATGAGCTACTATGTGTGCTCTCACTGTGGACAGCGTGAGGAGATATTTGACAATGGTGGAGGCAGAAGAGCTGCGGGCGAGCTGGGTGTTCCATTCCTTGGCGAGATCCCGATCTATACGAGCATCCGCGTCAGCGGCGATACAGGTCAGCCCATTGCAGCGGACAAGACCAAGCCTCAGCGGGACATCTATCTGCAGGTTGCGCGCAACATGGCGGCGCAGGTGAGCATCCGCAACGCAAACCAGGCGGCGACACCGCCGGTGGAAATACAACTCATGCAGTGACAGAACGTGCAGGATGAATGGGGAAATGGATTGATGGAAGAGAGGATTGAAAAAGCACTTGACTCCATTCGTCCGTATCTCCGGGCGGATGGCGGCGATGTGAAGTTCAAGCAGTTCCGTGCCGACGGGATTCTTGAATTGACGTGGGAGGGGACGTGCCTGATCTGTCCGATGTCCGTGCTGACACTCCGTGCCGGAGTAGAACGGACGATTATGAAAGAGATACCGGAAGTGAAGAGGGTGGAAGCGGTGGCGGGATGAAACGCAATGCCAGCTTTCTATCGGTAGAAGAGACCAGTTGCAGCAGCTGGCATTCAGATGCACAGATGTTCTCTATGCGCTTGGCAGGGGCAAAAGTGCCTTTTTGATTAGAACCACTGTGCAACATTAACAGAATATTCAAAAGTATATGACAAAAGGAGTAGTGTGAAACCCTCGCGGCTTAGTATTGGCCTGCTGCTGCTTATTCTCCCTGCGACTTCTTTGTCTCAAACCAGCGCGAATGATTGGTATGAGCGTGGTATCGACAAAACGCAACTCAAGGACTACGATGGTGCGGTGGCTGACTTTACCAAAGCAATAGAGCTGAAACCGGATTTCGTAGAGGCCTACTACAACAGAGGCGTTGTAAGGGGGGACTTTTTCGGGGACCACTCTGGAGCAATCGGCGACTTCACTAGTGCAATCAAACTCAAGCCAAATCTACCAGAACCCTACAACAACAGAGGGGTCGCCCAAGCAAACCTCAAAGACTATGAGGGAGCCATTGCTGACTACACTAAGGCAATCAAACTGAAACCGGATTATGTGCTGGTTTACTACAACCGGGGTAACGCCAAGAAAAACCTCGAGGACTACGAAGGAGCCATCGCTGACTACACTAAGGCAATCAAACTCAAACCTGATTTTGCCGAGGCTCACCACACTAGGGGTAACACGAAACGGAATCTCAGGGACTTTCAAGGAGCGATTGCTGACTACACCAAAGCAATCGAACTGAAACCAGATTATCCAAGCGCTTACAATAACAGAGGGGTTGCCCAAGTAAAGCTCAAGAACTATGAAGCAGGCATTGCTGACTACACCAAGGCCATCAAGCTCCAACCAGATTTTGCATCTCCTTACAGCAACAGAGGAGTGGCCAAGAAAAACCTCGAGGACTACGAAGGAGCCATCGCTGACTACACTAAGGCAATCGAACTCAAACCAGACCTTGCAGATGTCTACAACAATAGGGGAAATGTGAAGAGTAGTACCTTCGGAGACTACGAAGGCGCTATTGCTGACTACACCAAGGCAATCGAACTGAACTCGGACTATGCAGATGCTTACTACAACCGGGGTAAAGCGAAAGAGGACCTCAAAGACTACGAAGGCGCTATTGCTGACTACACCAAGGCCATCGAACTGAATCCAGACGATGTAAATGCTTACAACAATCGACGGAACGCAAAGAGCATTCTTGACGACAATCAAAAAGCCGTCGACACAAACCCATCATTGGTGAGCAAACGCTTTCTCTACTACATTCCTCGTGCGTTGCCCTCAGCAATCTTGTTTGGCATCGCTGTGGTTCTGTTTTATTTTGGCCTGATAGCGTTGGGGTATTGGATTCTGGCGAGTGTTATAGGGATTTTAGGCAGAGAAGCTCATTCCATGATCCCGGCAAGGATAGCGGTGATCGCCCTTGTTGCGGGAATTGTTTTCTGGGGTGTAGCAATGGTATTTGGAAGAAAGCAAGAGAAGACAACCGTCAGCTGAACATGATGAAGCTTAGTAGCATGTTGTTAGGCCGCGGCTCGATGTGTACAGAATCTAAGAGAGTCTTGGAATGGATTCGGTTGAGCAAGTACTTCTAACTGTGCTGCCAGGTTTGGTGGTTGGAGTTCTAACAGCCGTTGTGGCCAATAGACTAACACTAAATCGCTTCTACACAGAGAGGTGGTGGGAAAGAAAGGCTGATACGTATTCCAAGATTATGGAGTCACTGTACCATATGGTCAACTACACCGGCCAGCAGATGCGCGACCCAGCCACAAGGGACAAGGAGATAGAACAGGAACTTCTGTCTCGCTCAATGTCTGCCACCCAACAGATTGACCAAATTACGTCCATTGGTGCATTCATCATCTCAAAAACTTCTGCGATGCGACTCACTGTTCTGCGAAAGGAACTTGAGAATGCGGCCAAAGCCGATGATTGGTATGAATATCTAGAGGCAGAGTATAGTGCACTTGCTGATTGTATTCGAGATATACGAGAGATCGCTAACGACGACCTTCATGTGAAATGAGTCCAGCATTTTCTGGAATTAGAAAAGGGTCGCCACGATGCCTACCTTCTCACTTCATCTCCACATCAAACAGCTTTCCGCTCTTCACCTGCACAATCCTCTCATTCATCTTCCTCACCAGATTGTAGTTGTGCGTAGCCATCACCACGGCCGTGCCGCGGGTGTTGATGTTCTTGAGGAGTTGAAGGATTTCATACGAGGTTCCCGGATCGAGGTTGCCCGTGGGTTCGTCGGCAAGAAGAAAGGTTGGGTTATTCACCAGCGCCGCCCTCGCGATCACGACCCGCTGTTGCTCGCCTCCTGAAAGCTCATGGGGCATCTTGTTGCGCAGGTGAGAAAGGCCCACATCGGCAAGGGCGTGGAGGACTCTCTTCTTGATGTCCTTCGATTTCGCCCCGGTGACATGTAATGTGAATGCTACGTTGTCGTAAACGTTCCTATCATCGAGCAGCCTGAAGTCCTGAAAGATTATCCCCAGCGTTCGTCTGAGGTACGGCTTCTCATTGCGTTCGATATTGGCTGAGCTGTACGGGCCAACGGTGACGGTTCCTTTTGTCGGCACAATGTCCATATACATCAGCCGAAGGAGAGTGCTTTTCCCTGAGCCCGTCTGTCCCACGAGGAATACGAAATCGCCCGGCTTCACCTGCAACGAAACGTCATCGAGCACAGTGTTTCCGTTGAACTGAAGCGTGACGTTCGAGAGGTTGATCATGCGCGAACGCGGGATGGATGTGTTGACCTGTTCCGTGCGATCACAACGGCCAGTTTGATTGCCTCAATCATGCTTGCCGGGTCGGCCAGGCCCTTGCCGGCGATATCGAACGCCGTGCCGTGGTCGGGAGATGTCCGCACAATCGGCAGGCCTGCCGAGACATTCACCGCCCGCCCAAATGCCGACATCTTCAGAGGAATCAACCCCTGGTCATGATACATTGCTATCACCGCGTCGTAGTCTTCCGGCCTGTATCGCGCAAAGAAGGCATCCGCAGGGAAGGGCCCCTTGATCTGCATGTTGGATGAGGCGAGACTTCTCACAACCGGTGAGATGATGCGCTTGTCTTCAGTGCCAATGTCGCCAGCTTCACCAGCGTGTGGATTCAGCGCGAGCACGGCAATCCTCGGATTCTTGATCTGCCAGTCCCGCACAAGAGCATCGTGAATGACTTCGATCCGTTGCCTGACAAGCTTGCGAGTCAACAAGGATGAAACGCGCTTAAGAGGAGCGTGCATAGTAACCAGCCCAACTCTCATCGTCTCTGACACAAGCATCATCGCAACGCGCTTTGAGCCTGTGAGACGCTGCAGCATTTCCGTGTGTCCGGGGAACTTGACGTGAGCTCTATGCAACGCATGTTTGGACACAGGTGCAGTAACAATGGCCTGTACAACACCAGCCTCGGCAAGCTGAACTGCGGTTTCAATCGCCTGCGCCGCTGCCCTTCCTGAAGCTACTGAGAGAGTGCCAGGTCTGATCGACCTCAACGGCATGATGGAGGATTCGACGATTGGGTAGGAGGGGAGCGGGGTCTTCATTCGTCGTGCGTAGTACTCGAAGACCGAAACAGGTCCAACAAGCACTGGTGAACAAATCCTCTTCACTGATGGATGGCTCACGCTCTTCAGCACTACCTCCGGCCCGACACCATTACAGTCCCCAGCTGTTATGGCGATGACTGGTTTTGAGTGTCTGTTGATCATAGTGGTTGAGTTGCTATGAGGATATAGTTACCCGTCTTTGTCTGATCTGCAAAGATAAACTTCTTGTTGAGGTTTTCGTAGATCCAAATCTCTTGATACCCGGCTGACGGGCTCAGCGTCCGTTCCGTGCGGGTTGGAGGTCCGTAAAGGATATGGACTTTCCCGCGGTCAGACTTGAATCCGTCGGGGTCGCGGAGTGTACCGAATGTTCTCGAGGCATGGTCGACGCGTCGGTAGTACTCTACCATGACTTCGTTGAAGGCCGTTTCCGGAGTGTTATCTCTTCGCTTCCAGAATGCCTCAAGCTTGTCACGGCGTCCTTCAAGGTCGCCCTTCCGAAGTGAGTCCCGCTGTTCTTCGGTCGTGATGTACTTCAACGCATTGATCGCATAGTCGATATCCCGGAGTGAGAACGGCATGTCGGGCCAGACCATCATGAAGATCTTGGAAACCTTGAACTCGCTTGCACCGACCTTGATTGTCATCGCCAACTCGAATCGTCTCAGTGGAAGCCGCTCGCTCGCCAACGGAATGATCAGTCCAACGGTTCCTGTCCGATCACTGGGAGTTATGGTGTAAGATGTGGTATTGTCTCCCTTCGCATGCTTGATAGTAGGTCCAA
>CAYHRX010000221.1:0-5830 GCA_964359075.1 uncultured Chitinophagales bacterium | reverse complement strand
GATCGATCAAGTCGATCAAACGCGGACGCAGCTGGTCGTCTTGTTCCTCAGGGCGGGGACGGTGCTTCATGGCCAGAACCGAAATTGCAGGGTTTCGACCACAAGCATACAAAACCTTGCAGTCATAGGCGAGAAAAACCGCTATTTCTCAACGCGAAATCAATGGCATGGAGATTGTTCAGGGCGAACTACATCACAGCGAGGGAACTTCCGGGGGGCAGGTCACTTGGAAAAGGCATGACGCATTGTCCAGGCTGAACGAATTAAAAAAAGCCACGCCTTAAATAGGCGTGGCAGTATATTGAGCAGTGATTGCAGGACGGACAGGCATTATTTCCCAGCAACCACCATACATAAACATACAATCCGCAGAAAAGAAAATGAATATTGCGTTATATCTTTGAGTAATAAGATATATCAACAGTTATTCGCATAGTCCCAGCATGAACTTAGCTATATAAATAGCGTGCTTTTGATTAGCCGGACAGACGCATATTTGGTAATATCGCGAGTCGACCTCGAGATAGTTGGCGGCACTTCTAGTGTAGCGAACGTGCGTGAATTAGGGTGACATAGCTGCCTGCAGTTGTTCCATGCTTATGATCGCGGGCAACTGGAGTATCTACCGGACAACTTCCCATATCACACTCCCTAGAACTGCTTCTGTAAGATCAACTCGAACCCCGTTTGCATCACACCAGAAACGGCTTCAGACCTAACTCTGGCAAAATATTTTGAGAGGCCATCGGGTGAGCTATGCTCAAACGAAAGCCCCCCTCCGCCTCCACAATCGTAGCTAGACGAATCTGTGATGACTTTCTGGCACTCGATACGTGGCGTCAAGGTGATGATAGTCTGCCGATCGAGACTATGAATTATAACCTCAGGGACAAAACTAACCGTTGCAACCGACACCTCCCCCATCTCAAATGAAAGCGCATCATCAGTTTGTCCAAACGCGGAACCGGTAAAATTGACATTCCCGATGTTTATCTGGCCATAGCTCAGTCCAAACTCGGGCCTCAATTCTACGCGCCCACGCTTGATTGATGCAGTCAACGCTGTTCCGATCACTTGATTTTGGGACATATAGTCGCTCGTCAACGCGAGAATCGAGTTTTCCAATTCGAGAAAATTTTTGTCCTGACCAAGTGAAGCGAAGCCGCTCACGAAGATGCTTTCTCCAACTTGCCCTATCCCGTACAGTCCTGCGCTCAAACCGAGAGAAGTCTGAACCCCAAAAAACGAGCTGCGAATATCAGAGCGTCCTGCGTCAAGCCCCAGCCAGTACCCTAGCATAGCCCTTTCGGATGTAGACCACTCCCAAGCAACTCTAGCGCTTAAAAATGCTGAAGTAGTGCCACTGTCGGTCCCATTAACGCCAATGGTGCCGTAAACCAACCTTCGCTTTGCACCGTCTGCACTTGATCTTTGGCCGAAGAAGTTTGCGTCAGCATTCAGGGTTCCGTTGGCTGCGTTCAAGTCCCCTTGAAATTCTAACGGCGAATTCATGCTAGACACGACTATATTCGAGGCCGACGCTGTGTTATCGCTCATCCTTCTGATCGCCGAACGAACCACATCTACAGAGGTGTCCACTTGGGTATTTATCTTGGACACCGCAACATCGTGAACAATTCTTCTGATCTCATCTGATCCCTGTGTAAACTCTGACGAAGGTGAAAGCAGAGAAATTGCCAGACTGTTGCTGGTAGATCCTTGATGGGTAGATGAGCCTTCATATTCGGCGGTCAGCACATGGACGCCATTTCCGAGGTATGCTGTGGAAAACGTGGCTACGCCTGACAACAATGAGACGGGCCCACCAAGTGCGCTACCTGCATCTTTAAAGGTCACGAGACCGGTTGCTTGGCTGGGAGTTACCGTAGCCGTGAGCGTGACTGTTTCGCCAGGTTGGGGAGACGTGTTAGACGTGCTCAGAATGATTGAACTCGCAATGGTAGTGACACTCAGGCTGAACTCAGCTGTGGCTGTCGTGCTATTTTCATCCGTCACAGTGACCGTGTAGGTAGCCGCAGCCGTTGATGTGTTTGGGGTGCCAGTGATTATTCCCGTTTCAGGCGCCATGGCGAGGCCTGTGGGTAACTGGGGTGACACAGAATAGACCAGATCACCCGTTCCGCCCGTACCCGTTACTGGTGCAAACGGGGTAACCGCTGTGTTAATCGGCACTTCAGTTGAAACAATCACTGTCGTCGCATCCACAGGGCCTTCGACGGTCAGATTAAACGTTCCAATATCTGTGGCCAAAGAGCTATCTGTCACCGTAACAGCATAGGTAGCCTCGGTAGCCCCTGCCTCGGCTTTGCCGGATATAGCGCCTGTCTCTTCGTCCATCAGCAAGCCAGCAGGTAGATCCGGAGACACGGTGTAAACAAGCGTTCCGGTCCCCCCAGTGCCAAAAATAGGAGTAAACGTTGTGACTTCCACATTTGCGCTAAGGGTTTTTCTCGCCACCGCTTGTGTCGCGACTACTGCACCGTTGATCGTCAGGTTGAAAGTTGCGGTTGCTGTGGCCGTGTTCCCGTCCGTGACAGTCACCGTGTAAGTGGTCGCAGAACTAATAGCGGATGGCGTTCCGGAAATTACGCCCGTGTTGGGTGCCAATGCCAAGCCCGATGGCAAGTCCGGAGCGACAGAATAGCTCAAGGAAGAGCGTCCACCGGCACCCGTTACAGGACTGAATGGTGCAATAGATGAGCCTGCTGTTACAGCCTTAGTTGCCACGGCCTGCGTCGCACTGACTGCCCCATCGACGATTAGACTGAAGTTGGCCGTAGCGGTGGCAGAATTGTCATCCGTGACTGTCACCGTAAACGTAGCCGCGCTGCTTGACACGGTTGGTGTGCCAGTGATCTGTCCAGTTGCACTGTTCATCGACAACCCCGCCGGCAGATTAGGGGACACCGAATAGCTGAGCGCCGCAGTGCCGCCTGACCCTGTCACAGGCGTGAAACCTATGGCCAGAAATCCTTGAGTGACACGCGGACTGGCGACAACCTGCGTCGCAATGACACCTCCATTCACCACCAAAGAAAAAGTTGCCGTTCCTGTCCGGTTGTTCGCATCTGTCACTGTGACCGTGTAATCGATAGCCGGACTTATCGCGGATGGTATGCCGCTGATCTCACCCGAAGACGGAGACATCGTCAAATTGTCAGGCAAAGCCGGCATGATCGTGTAAGCCAGAACGCCCGTGCCGCCAGATCCAATCACGGGAGTAAACCCAGCTTCCACGATATTGACAGTGAGCCCCTTGCTTGCGACGGCCAAAGTCGCAGCCGGTCCATTTGTGACGGACAGCTTGAATGTCGCCGTTGAAGTTGATGCGTTGGTATCGCTGACGGTCACGGTATAAGTAACCTCAGCGCTCGGTGCCTCTGGCGTGCCCGATACTTCGCCGTTTGAAGTGGACCAGCTAATCCCTTCCGGAAGCGTCGGCGAAACGGTGTAGGTCAACGGGCCAATGCCATTTGCACCGATGACTGGCGTAAAGGGGGTGATCGGCGTGACCGCGGAAACTGTTTTACTTGCAATCACTTGAGTGGCTGTCACGGCGGTGGCGACAATGAATGTTTGCGAGCTTTCGGCGCGGGCGTACTGGATATTGCCTGCTTGCTCAGCATGGACGGTGCAGCTGCCTGCGGCGAAGAAGAAAACCTCAGTGCCGCTTGGCCAGCAGACTGATTTGCTGGCGGTATCGCCAAAGAGCACCACTGGAAGGCCCGAGCTGGCCGTAATTGTCGGGGTATAATTAGCGCCGCCCAGAACCGGGGTGGGGGCAGGAGAAGTGAAGCTGATTGTCTGCAGCTCTGTGCCGAGCTGTCCTGTCGCCACCTCGACCACCTGTTGGACCCGTGGGGCGGGGTTAGTGACGCTGTCGCCCGACTGGTCTGCATTTATGATGCACGCGCCGTCTTGCAGGAAGCTGACCTGACCTGCAGCGATCTGGCAGACTTGCGCACTTGTGCTGTCAATACTGACATTGACTACTAGGCCAGAAGTGGCAGTCGCCACTGGATTGTACGTCGCCCCGCCAGCTATGGCAGCCGGTGCGGCGGAGGTGAAGCTTAAGGTCTGATCAGACTTTGCGCCGCTGACGGTCAGGGTGAAGGGTATGGTGTAAACAACATAGTCGCCGTCATAAAAATAGACTTCGCCCGCGTAAGTGCCGGGGATCGGGTTGGCCCATCTAAACTTCAGTCCATTGCCGGAAACACTCGTACTGTTGCCCGAATAATTTGGATACCCGGCCGTTCCCCAAAGCTCTGGTCCACCGGCGAGTTTCATGGATCCGTAGCGGCTGTTCTTTAGCGCGATCTCATCAGGGATGATGTCTGAACGAACTGCGAAGGTAACTTCCGAGTCCACCCCAGCTTGCCAAGTCACACTGTCAGGCGTTGCGACAGGCGCATCGGCGGGGGGCAGAACCGCAAGGGTAAAATCCTTGCTTGCTTGCGTAACGCCGTCCGTGACAGTCACGGTATAGTTGATGCCTGCCGAAAGCAGTGCTGGTATTCCGGTTATGGTGCCGGTAGCGGCAGCCATGGTCAAGCCCGAAGGTAAGGCAGGCGAGACACTGTAGGTTAGCGCCTGCGTTCCGCTTTGTCCAAGTACAGGCCGTACCGGTGACATAGGTCCGCCGAGTCTTACTTGAACATTTCCGGCATCCCAACTGGCGACCACTGAGTTCGCAATTGTGATTGTGATTTCCTTTGCGGTGGTTGCCCCGCCGCGTGTGGCGGTCACCACGTAGTTTGTGGACGGCTGCGCGGTTGTAGGTGTGCCTGTGATCACCCCGTCAGTGTTCATGCTCAGCCCCGCTGGCAGAGCGGGTTGGATGGAGAACGTGGTCGCCAAAGTGGATGAAGTGTCCCAAAATGAGCGGACAACCGGATGAAGGCCAACAATGGCAATACCTGTGTGTAAGCTGGTGTCGGCCTGCTGAACCTGCAGCGTTGGCGGGAAGACGACCGACTGCACGTTGATTCTCAGTTGTGCGCCAGCATCGAGACCATCGGACTCTACCTCAAACACAAGCGTTTGATAAGCGCCAATCTCGATTGTTGCGATGCCGCTTTGTGTCAGCGCACCCCGTGGAATAGGCAGGTTGACAGCGGTTCCACCCAAGATGCGGTATGTAGCCATATCATAAATCGGAGACACGTCAGCGGTTTCATAGTGCCAGACGACTGTTACTTTGGCTGCGAGTGGCTGCCAGTTGTTAATTGACAATAAATCGCTTGAGCGCGCATCTGAGTTTGGCGTGATGAGATGCTGCTGGTTGACCAGATTGTTTGGGATGGCGGTATCGCGCAAAGTGAAGACCTCCCCGGCTTGCGCAATCGGAGCCCCCATCGACAACACCAACAAGATCACTCTTAAGACCCATGTTGTCTTTATATTTTCAAAAAATCGGACCATCATTCGCGCTCGCCTTGCTGCCGGTTACTCACTCGGCAGCACCTGCCGGACGAGCGAATACCATAACAAGTTCAACAGCGCGGCCCACTTGTGTCGCACAAGCAAGTCCAGATTAACCCGTTAAATAGCTGAATTTATTTAATATTATCTAAAGGTATCTCCGCTTGTGCGAACCTATGCCCGCCCATTCAAACTCGTTGCAGAACACCTCGATTTTTTCCCGTTTTCCGTTGTTCAAGGCCGGTTAGACTGACTGAAGCCTTCAGGAAGCGGCTGGCTGGGGGGCTTTGCTGTAAATGCTGGATCAAATTTCCTGGGAAGTGCTGGCGAAAAATTCCCCACCTCGCGGGTTTGGCGATCAGCCGTGCATGTGATTGGCACCTCC
>CAYHRX010000220.1:0-5856 GCA_964359075.1 uncultured Chitinophagales bacterium | reverse complement strand
CGAAAGCCGATTCCTTTGCTGATGAGTTCAACATCCCGCGACGCTACGGCAGTTATGATGAGTTGGTCGCTGATTCCCAGATCGATGCTGTCTACATTCCTCTTCCTCAACATCTTCATTGCGAGTACACCATCAAGGCTGCTGAAGCAGGCAAACACATCCTTGTGGAGAAGCCTGCAGCACTCACCGTTGCCGAAGCACAATCCATGATCGCGGCATGCCAACGGAACAACGTATTCCTCATGGAAGCGTTCATGTACCGATTCAAACGCATCCAGAACAGGGCGAAGGAGATCATCTCCTCGGGGGAGATCGGCAGGGTCACCTACATCGATTTCAACTGGTGCTTCAATATTGCAAGTTTGGCCCGAAGCGCATTCAGGCTGGATCGGAAACTGGGAGGTGGCGCGCTGTACGACCTTGGCATCTACGGCATCGACTTCATGCGGTTCATCAGCGGGCTGGAACCGAGACTCGTGAGTGCATTGATGCATCGCGATTCACCCGATGGAGTGGATGTGTTCATGCACGCGGAGTTCATTGTAGGAGATCTTTGTGCGACCGTGACTGCCGCATTCAACACAGATGCGAACTACTACACGATATGTGGTGAGAGAGGATTGCTCTACGCCAGGGCAGCTCCCGCAGGCCGTTTCGTCGAGAACTCGATGCACATCCATCTCATTGACGGCGACAAGAACATAGAAGAGAGATTCGCTCCGGAGAACGCGTATCTTGCTGAGCTTGAGTACTTCGCACAGTGTGTCGAGCGTGGAACGCAGCCTCATCCTGATGGAGAGAACAGTCTGAAGAACCTTCAGATCGTGGAGGATGTCTTCCGGAGAGCTCGCGAGTTCTAAACAACAAAAGCCTCCATCGCTGAAGGCTCTGCTGTTCCTTGTGTGAAAGTCCGGGTGTTACTCCCGCATCTTCTTGCTGGCAATACTGTAGAACCTTATCAGCGCGCTTCCACCGAAGATGGCCATGAGAGCAGGGTAAATCCCTTCATCAACGAACGTAATGTGGCGTATGTACATCCCGATCACGCCTGCGATGCCAACAGCGACGAAGATCATTCCCCACTTGAGAGAGCTCAGAGGGTTGACCCGGAGAGTTCCCCTTTCATACAGTGCTTTCATGTCTTCGGGCTTCAGCCCTTTCTCGATCATCGTCATGCGTTCCTTGTGGCGTGTGAGGAGAGTGAATCCCCAGATCCCGGCAATCATCAAGAAGAACACTATTGGTATTAACACTTCTACTCCGCCCATTGTTGCCTCCGTGGTGTTGAGTAATGAGTATGCTCCTTCTGCAAGCTTAGACAGCAGGGACGATGGAAATGTTTCAGGGGCCATTGGAAAGAAGTATCAAGAGCTGAAACAATCTCACCGTTTTCGTAGTCCAATGGGTAGGAAAGCAACCATCAGCGCGTGAACGATACCGACCGGAACATAATTGAGCAGGTTCGGGCGGGGAATACCCGTCGGTATGCCCTGTTGGTGGATCGGCACAAGGATCGGGCCTTGACGCTGGCGTTCCGGCTTACGGGAGTCAAGGAAGAGGCGGAGGAGTTGGTGCAGGACGCGTTCCTGCGGGCGTTCAAGAGTCTGGATCAGTTCCGTGGAGAGGCGAAGTTTGGGACATGGTTCTACCGGATTCTCTACAACCTCTGCATGACAAAGGTGACCAGGCGGCGGGGAAGACCCGAGCAGCTCGATGTTCAAGATGAGAAAGCGCTGGATAGTCTGCTGGTTGATGAGGATGAGGTGACGATTCAAGAGCGGCTCGAAGACGAGGAGTTGCAGCACATCATCGCCGAAGAAATCAGCAATCTTCCTGAGAAGTTCAGGGCGGTGATCACCCTCTTCTATGTTCAAGAGATGAGCTACGGAGAAATCGCTTCCGTATTGAGTACCCCGATGGGGACGATCAAGACGAATCTGTTCCGGGCGAGAAACCTCTTGAGGGAACGAGTCCTCGCTCGTACGAAAGGAGAGATAAAAGTCGCATGACGACAAAGAGAGTGCACTACACACTGAATCAGCTGAATGAGTTGGTTGATGGTCGGATGGCAGCCGATGAAGCGCAGTTGATGCGGCGCCATATGAGCATCTGCATTGAATGCCACGCGGTGTTCGCAAGTCTTGCTCGTATCGATACGTCGCTCAGGAATCTGCCGCTGGAACGCACCAGCCCTGACTTCACCCAATTGCTGATGGAGAGAGCCCTGGCAGCGCCGAAGGCCCCAGCGATGTTCCGATTGCTGGAGAAGCTCTCGTACGTTTTCGGACTGCTGATTGTGCTGGGGATTATGATCGCATCGTTTGTCGTAACTGGAGTGTTCGATACCACTCAGGTTGACCAAACGAGGAGTGTGGCGACGGGGATAGTAGACAGAGTTGGAGAAGGATTGGCATCAACAGTCAATTCGTTCACGGCGATGCTGGTTCAGTATCTGCCGTTCGCGTTTGGGAAGGGAAGCATGAGCATCGCGTTCTTTGCCGTGCTCATTGTGGCGATGCTTGCGGGAGTGGATCGAGTGGTGGGGCGAAGGGTTTTGACAATGAATAGTGAAGAATGAAGAGTGAAGAATGAAATGAGAACCTGCTCACTTAGCTGCAGACAAGTATTTCACCTCTTCTTTCCCCATAACCTCAGCCCAGTGGATTGTGTTTGCCGGAAGGTCGAGCCTGTCGCCCGGCTTCAGTACCCACGTGCCGGTGTCGGTGCCAATTTTCATCTTACCTGATACGATGACGACAAAGTCGTCAAAGTCATGCCTGTGCCTGCCGTACTTCATCCCCGGTGGGTCGGAATAGAGATCGCACTCCTGTCCCCCAGCCTTCAAAATCCTTTTGAGTTCCTCCAGCGTTGGCTTGGTCTTCTTGTTCCAGGGGATAATGTCGGTAATCGGCTTGGACAGCATTACTTCTTTCCTGGCAGTATTTGTTCATGATGTTGGGGGAACTTCGCGCGTGCGGCTGACGCCCACATTCATTCCAAGACACCGCATGTAATAGGCTTCGTACTGATCTACGATTTTGCTGATGTCGAAGTGTTCCACCGCCCGTCGGCGGGCATTTGCGCTGAACAGCGAGTGCTTCGTCTCATTCGTCAGCAGCTCGACGGCATACTTCGCCATGCGCTCGATATCTCCGATCTCGGCAATATAGCCTGTCTCGCCGTGCACCTGGAGCTCAGGCAATCCGCCAACACTGGATGAGACGACCGGCACTCCACACGACATTGCTTCCAGCGCCGAGAGTCCAAAGCTCTCCGACTGGCTCGGCATCAGGAACAAATCTGCCGCCGAGAGAATCGGCACGAGCTCCAACTGTTTCCCAAGGAAGCGCACATGCTGCTGCAAGTCCAGCTCACGCGTGAGAAGCTCGCAGCTTGATCGGTCAGGTCCATCACCCACCAGGATCAGCTTCGACGGCACTTTCTTCCTGACCTCGTTGAAGATCTTGATGACATCCTGCACGCGCTTGACTGCTCTAAAGTTGGATGTGTGGATGAGGATCTTCTCGCCTTTGGGTGCAAACTTCTCACAGATTTCATCACACGCCAACCGTTTGTACTTCTCGGTGTCCACAAAGTTTGGGATCACTTCAATGGCTTTGTTGATGCCGTAGTTTGTGGTCGTCTTTTCGCGCAGGAAGCGAGAGACCGCCGTGACTCCATCGCTCTTTTCGATGCTGAATTTCATCACCGGCAGGAAGCTTGGTTCGAGGCCCACGAGTGTGATGTCTGTTCCGTGCAGCGTGGTGACTATCTTGAGTCCGTTGTTGACAATCTCACGCGCAAGGTACGCGCTCGTCGCATGGGGAATTGCGTAGTGTGCGTGGATAAGGTCCAGCTTCTCGAATCGACACACCTCCACCATCTTGCTTGCAAGAGCGGGAGTGTAGAGCGGGAACTCGAACAGGGGATAGGTTGCCATTTCGACTTCATGGTAGAACACATTGCCAATGTAGCCATCCAGCCGCATGGGCATTGCATAGCTGATGAAGTGGATCAAGTGGCCTTTGGCTGCAAGGGCTTTCCCCAACTCAGTTGCGACAACTCCGCTTCCGCCGTAGGTGGGGTAACAGACTACTCCAATTTTCATTGCGTGGTTCCTTTGTACCGATAAAGATAAATAAAGAAGTCCTAAGCTACAAGCTGGGCAGCCGTATGCTTTGAAAGATGACCAGATTTCATATATTGAGTTGAAAAGCCCTCTCCAATGACTTTGGAATCGGACGAATACAAAACGATCCAGGGAGAAGTCCATGTCGAGTTGAAAGTGCGAGGCTCGAAGTTCATTGCTTCGGCTGCCCCTTCGATAACAAAGTCCGATGCCGAAGAGTTCATTGCCCGCCTGAAGAAGCAGTACTTCGATGCCACACACAACTGCTATGCCTACCGTTGTGGTACGGAAGGAACCCAATTCCGTTTCAACGATGACGGAGAGCCGAGCGGGACCGCCGGCAAGCCGATCCTGGCGGCGATTGATAAGTGTGGTCTGACAGACGTTGCGGTGGTTGTAACCCGTTACTTTGGGGGAACGAAGCTCGGCGTTGGCGGACTCATTCGGGCGTACGGCAACGCAGCTGAGGAGGCGCTGGCTTCAGCAGTGCAAATCACGAAGTACAAGGTTGAGGTAGTACGCGTTTCGTTTCCTCATTCCTATATCAGCAATGTCATGCACGTTGCTTCAAAGTGCGGGGCGAGGATTGTGGACACCACTTACGATGAAGAGGTACACCTCGTGCTGGAGGTAAGGAAGTCGAGGGCTGAGGAGCTCAGGTTGCTTCTCCTCAACCAGACCAGTGGCAACGTATCGGTCAAACAAATCCTGAATCTTAAATCCTAAATCCTAAATCTCCAATCTTAACTCCCCTTCACAATCTTCATCGTGTCCAGCGCGATCACCAGTTCTTCGTTCGTTGGAATGACGAGCACGTGAGTTTTTGAGCCAGCGGGGGTGATAAACTTCTCCTTCTCTTCTGAGAGATTCGCACTCTCATCGATGCTGATACCGAGGAAGGCGAGATCCTTGCAGCTTTCTCGTCGCACATCCGGACTGTTCTCGCCGATGCCGCCGGTGAAAATTACGGCGTCAACTCCTCCCAGCGCTGCCGCGTACGCACCGATATACTTGCGGATTCTGTAGCAGAACACATCAAATGCGTATTGGGCCTTCTTGTCGGCGTTTTTCATCTCCTTCAATACTTCCCGCATGTCGCTGCTGACGCCGGAGATCCCCTGCAGGCCGCTGTGTTTGTTGAGGAGCGTGTTTGCCTCGGCGAGGTTGATGCCTTCCTTTCCCATAATGAAAAGGATGACAGATGGATCGATATCGCCGGAGCGAGTGCCCATGAGCAGCCCTTCGAGAGGTGTGAAGCCCATTGTCGTGTCGACAGAAACCCCACGATCAATTGCCGCCATGCTGCAGCCGCTTCCGAGATGGCAAGTGATTAGCTTCAGGGACGCGGGGTCGCGTTTGAGAAGCGAAGCTGCGCGCTCGGATACATAGCGATGGGACATCCCGTGAAAACCGTACCGGCGAATCTTGTATTGTGTGTAGAGCGAATATGGAATGCCGTAGAGGAATGCACGCCTCGGCATTTGCTGGTGGAACGCCGTGTCAAACACGGCCACCTGCGGAGTCCCGGGCAGATTGATCTGACACGCGTTGATGCCGCGCAGGTTGTGCGGGTTGTGCAAGGGTGCAAGCTCAAAGGTGTTCCGAATGCCCTTGATGACTTCATCGGTGATGAGGATTGACGATGTGAAAGTCTCGCCTCCATGAACGACGCGATGACCGATGGCATGGATATCGGATTTATCGCTGATGACACCGTGGTTCCGGCT
>CAYHRX010000219.1:0-5867 GCA_964359075.1 uncultured Chitinophagales bacterium | reverse complement strand
GAAGTAGTATTGTCTCAACAAACTCATCTCCTCATGTTAGAACGCGAAACCGAGATCATCATTCAGATCCTCATAGAGCGAGCGCTTGGATCCTCGAAGTCTCTCACACTACGAGAGGCGCTGACTGGTCAGCTTCCGAAAAGCATCAAGCTCTATCTCCAGGGTGAGGTGAACCGATGGCTGCGGGAAGAGCTGAGGAGTGGCGCTCACTTCTCTCACATCAGGTTTTCGGCATTGCCTGCAATGCAGCTGGCGAGAACGTTCACGCGCTCGATTGCGTCTGAGTACATCTTCACACGCGAGGAGTTCATCAACACGTTGGACAACGCCGTGCACTTCGTGGAGAACTACTTGTGCCGGCCACAATGGACGCTGGAGCAGTTCGTGTTTGAAAGGAACAACAGCGTCACGTTCGCCGAACTCCAGACCAGGTTCGAATATCTCGATGACTATCTCTATTACTCCAAGCTCGTGCTGGGATATATGCAGCAGAAGGGCAAGCAAGAAATCACCATCGATGAGTTCACGTCGCTGCTTGCACGAATTGATGATCAGATAGTGAAACAGCACAACGCAATGGAGCTTGCACATCTCACAAGACCGATCTTTGAATTCCTACTGCTGGGCGAAGATGTCACAGGCAGAGAAATCCCGGTAAAGGCTCTCATCGTCTTCTTTGAAGACAAGAAGCTGAGTGTTCTGAGAGACTACATCGAGCGGATCTGCCGCATCCGCGGCACAGACCATCTTACAATCGACCAACTCGCAGGAATCATTGCTGACCTTCACAGCGGCACGGACACTGCAGCCCGACCTACGACATGGTCAAGTCAGCCGCCACCGGCATCTCAGCCCGTGCCGGAGCCTGATCTGGATGAACACGCCGACTCTGCGCCACAAACGAACACGGCCGAGACCGCAGGAGCGGGACAAGGCGCTGACCAACGGAATATCGCCCTGTCGCTGACGTTCAGCGGCATGGCAGAGTCAATGAAGGGCGTCCCGCTTGCCTTCACGAATCTGCAATCGTCAATCAGTGATGAGCAGCGCGAGCGATTCGTCAACTCCATCTTTCGGAACGATCAAGCCTACTACACTGTCGTTGTCGAGTCACTGAACACCCTGCCAACCTGGAGAGACGCTTCGCTGTATCTCCAGACATTCTACCAGACGAGCGGCATCGACCCCTACTCTCAGGAAGCCGTGGAGTTCACCGACATCGTCCAACACCATTTCTCCCCCACACAGCAGACTCCCCCATGAAGTTCATCGATTGTGCAACGATACACGTGAAGGCGGGCGATGGCGGCGTGGGTTGTGTGAGTTTCCGGCGTGAGAAGTTCGTCCCGAAGGGCGGCCCCGACGGTGGCGATGGCGGCCGTGGCGGCGATGTCATCATCCGTGCAAACAGACAGCTCAGCACGCTGCTCGATTACAGGTACAAGTCGAAGTACAAAGCACCGCGTGGTGAGCACGGACTTGGTTCGAACAAAACCGGCAAGAGCGGTGAAGATGTTCTTCTGGAGGTCCCGACCGGTACACTGATCCGGGATCTCGCGACAGAGGAAGAGGTCGGAGATCTCGTTGAGGATGGCCAGACGCTTGTCATGGCAAAGGGTGGTCGCGGTGGGCGTGGCAACGCTGCATTTGCGACGTCGACCAATCAGGCACCGCGCGAGTACGAGCTGGGCCAGGAAGGCGAAGAACGAGGGATCGAACTCGAGCTGAAGCTTCTTGCAGATGTCGGTCTCGTCGGTTACCCGAACGCCGGCAAGTCAACGCTCATCTCTGTGATCTCCGCGGCAAAGCCGAAGATCGCGGACTATCCATTCACAACACTCGTCCCAAATCTCGGCATCGTCCGGGTTGATGCAGGAAAGAGCTTCGTCGTAGCGGATATCCCCGGACTCCTCGAAGGCGCACATGCAGGCAAGGGACTTGGCATCCAGTTCCTCCGCCATGTCGAGCGGACGAAGGTGCTTGTGTTTCTCGTTGAGGCAACGAGCAAGAATCCAAAAGCAGACTACAGAGTGCTGATGAATGAGCTGAAACTGTTCAACAAAGACCTTCCCAAGAGGCCAAAGATTGTGGCGTTGACCAAGATTGATATTGTGGATGAGAAGAAGCTGAAGTCGCTCAGGAAGATTTCGTTCGGGAAGGTGCCGACACTTCTCATCTCCTCGGTATCGGGCACGGGAGTCAAAAGCCTCGTGGCCGGGATGTGGAAGGCGATTGATGCGAGAACACGTTCCACCAGACGTGAGGGATGAAGATTGAGGGGACATACTGCTTTCATGTGGCCAGATGTCGGAGCAAGCAATAGATATCCCAACAGTTCACAAACCAGTGTCCACTTCAGCGTTGCCTCAGGCGAAGGGACGTGAACCGCTTACGGTCCGAAGGACAATTGCTGTTTGCACCGGATTGCTCGTTTTGCTTCTCACCGTCGCGCTTGTTGCCCTCTCCGTCGGCAGCGTCAGCATTCCCCTTTCACACATCGTCGGTGCATTGATGGGAAGTGAGGGCGTTCCTGTAACCGAGCAAACGATCATCCTCTCCCTCAGACTTCCGCGCATCATCCTCGCGATGCTCGTCGGGTCAGGACTTTCGATTGCAGGCGTTGTGTTTCAGGCGCTGTTGCGCAATCCGCTGGCTGAACCGTACATCCTCGGCATCTCCAGCGGCGGCACGGTAGGCGCCATCATCGCCATCGGCCTGTCCGTGGGCGCAAGTGCAATTACGACTCCGCTCGCTTCGTTCATCGGATCTGGAGCCGTCATGTTCCTTGTGTACACTATTGGCCATCGCCGCGGACACCTTGACACCAACGCGTTATTGCTTGGCGGCGTGATGGTCGGGGCATTCTTCAATGCTGCAGTCCTACTGATGATTGCCGTGCTTAATCAGGAGCTGCGCAACGCATTCCTCTGGCTGATGGGCAACCTGAGCAGCGCCAACCCGGATGCGATTCTCGTCGTTGCACCCATCTTGCTTCTTGCATCCTGTCTCTTGCTTCTTCAGGCCCGCAACTTCAACCTGATCTCTACCGGAGACGAGACAGCAATCCAGCTAGGCGTTGAAGTTACACAGGTCAAGCGGTTGTCGTATCTTCTCGCATCACTCATTACGGGGCTTGGTGTTTCTGTCAGCGGGGGGATCGGTTTTGTGGGTCTTCTCATCCCGCATATCTGCCGTATGCTGTTCGGTCCCGACCACCGGTTGCTGTTGCCGGCATCGTTTCTTCTTGGCGCGAGTTTCCTGATTGTTGCCGACATCCTTTCGCGTATGCTGCTCGCTCCATCGGAGATTCCCGTTGGCGCAATCACGGCAGCGATTGGTGCGCCGGTGTTTGTGTATTTGCTGAAGAAGTCGTAGGACATCCAATTCACAGCTATGTCCGTAGTATCAATCAATGGCGCATCGTATTCCTGACTGCCTGAGATCATGACTCCACTCATCAAAGAATTTCGCTTTCTTTTCTGGGCGATCCTCGGCGTGATCGTGCCGTTTGGGTTCTTCCTCTGCTTCTTCCCGAGTAGCACCCACTCATACTGGGCATGGGTCGTGCCCCATCCCCGCTCGGCGATGCTCATAGGTGCTGCCTACCTGGGCGCAATCGCCTACTACTCGCTCGTGTTGAAGGAGAATGACTGGTCGCAGACGCAGAACGGCATGGGCGGCTTAATCATCTTCTGTGTCGTGCTCCTGATCGCCACCATGGCGCATTGGCATCAGTTTCGGATGTACCACATCACGACGCTCGTGTGGCTCATCTTCTATTACGTTGGGCCGTTCATGGTGCCGATCGCGTACCGCAAACAGAATGCACTCCGCACATCGTTTGATGGAGGGAAGGGCACCCACACGCTTGGTCGGGCATGGCGATTCCTGCAAATCGGACGCGGGTTCTTCTATATCACTCTCGCTGTCTTTTGGCTTGCAATGGCAGATGCCATCTGTCAGATATGGCCATGGCCAATTGAGCCGCTTGAGCTACGCGTCTTCGCGGGCCAACCGGCAATCATCGGGTGGAACGCCATCATTGCGTTGAGCGACCGGCAACAATGGCGCAGCCACCGCCTCGGACTTGTCCTCGGCGGCGCCATCGGATTCGTACAACTCGTCGGACTGCTCGTGAACTCAACACCGTACAACACCGCCGGAGTCGGCATCGTCCTCCCGCTCATGTTCATCGAGTGGACACTCACACCGTTGCTAATGTTCATAAAGCACGAAAGGAAGAAGTCCTAGCTTATGTTCATTCAATACGGCGTCCGGCTCATCAGCATCGTCTATACGCTCTTCGGCATCCTCGGGTTCCTGCCCATCCACTTCCTCAACCCAATGCACCATGAGGGAATAGGGACAAGGTACTTGTTCAACCTCGTTGCCATCAACACCGTTCACAACCTCATCCATCTTGCAGTAGGAATCGCCGGTCTCTTCGCGGCCCGCACTCTCTCAAACGCCCGGCTGTGGGGAAAGGTGTGTGGCTCTGTATTGCTTCTCGTCTTCGTCGGAGGAATGGTGCAAGCTACCATTGAGGGATATCCACAGGATCAGATGTTTATCGGACTCGTCCCTCTCAATTCCCCGGGGCATATCCTGCATTTGGTTACGGGCTCGATTGCCCTGTACCTTGGGTTGGTTCCTCTCCAGCGGCAAGAGCACTCCTAGCTCGCGTCTTCAGTCTTGTGAATGGAAAGATTTCTATTGCGTCTCTCCTTTTTTCGAGTTACAATTGCTGTGCGGTTGATGTAATCACCTTCCAATGACGCCGGAGCCACGATATGCGTGCAATTGGTTGGAACGCTGTTCCTCAAACACCTACTGCGCCACAGACGCGAACCTGGCTCCACTGTTTGTCCTATCCGCTTCATTGCACCGTGCTGGCACATCTCACACCAAGACAATCCTGAGGAGATGACTATGAAGCTCGTGACCAAGGAACTTGGCGAGCAAGATCCACGAAGAGTTGGCCTTGCCGCGCAAGACCAGCAGATGGGAGAAACCGAGAAGCTGCTCCACCTGATCCTCGAGAACATCGACGACCTGATTGCTGTAGTAGACTTGGAAGGACGGCGTCTGTACAACAGTCCTTCCTACGAACGCATCTTCGGCGATAGGCTTAAGCTGCGGGGGACAGATTCATTCGCCGATATCCATCCTGACGATCGTGAACAGGTCAGACAAATATTCTCAGACACCGTAAGAACCGGAATCGGGAGGCGCGCTCATTACCGCTTCCTGTTGAAGGACGGCAGTGTGCGATACATCGAGTCTCAAGGAAATGTCATCAAAGGAAAAGATGGCAAGCCGTCGAAGATCGTTGTCGTTTCGCGTGATGTCACCGATGAACGTGAGGCCCTTGAGTCGCTGGTTGCGAGCGAAGAACGCTTCCGCATGGCGTTCGAAGGGGCCGCCGTTGCCAAGGCTCTCGTCAGCATCGATGGGAGATTCCTGAAAGTGAACAAGGGGTTCTGCGCGATGATGGGCTACACGGAGGAAGAACTTGTGGGGATGCACTACCTTACGCTCACACATCCGGAGGATGCTTCACACAGCAAGTCACGGGTTGAACAACTACTCGCTGGAAGCGCGAGCGAGGCTCAGATTGAGAAGCGTTACGTTCACAAGAATGGACAGACAGTGTGGGGCTTGGTGAGCATCGCTCTTGTCGCAGCTGGGAACGTGGAACCCGGCCACTTCATTGTGGAAGTGCAAAACATCTCGAAACAGAAACAGGCCGAGGAAGAGCGCACACTCCTTGTGTCTGCGGTGGAAGCAGCGGCAGAAGCGTTCGTCATTACAGATGCCCACGCAACGATTCTTTATGTGAACCCAGCCTTTGAGCGCATCAGCGGATA
>CAYHRX010000218.1:0-5872 GCA_964359075.1 uncultured Chitinophagales bacterium | reverse complement strand
CCTGCTGCTGATGATCCCCAACATGTACAAGATTGCCGGTGAGCTGACCTCGACGGTGTTTCATGTCTCTGCCCGGGCTGTTGCGGCGCAGGCGCTCTCGATCTTTGGCGACCACAGCGACGTGATGGCGACGCGGGGAACGGGGTTTGCGATGCTCTGCTCGGGTTCCGTTCAGGAAGTCATGGACTTTGCCTTGATTGCCCAGGTGGCGACGCTTGAGTCACGGGTGCCTTTCCTCCACTTCTTCGATGGCTTCAGAACCTCTCATGAGGTAATGAAGATCGACCAGCTTTCTGATGACGATCTGCGGACGATGATTGATGATGAGTTGATCCGAGCTCATCGTGCTCGCGCTCTTTCACCGGACCACCCCGTGATGCGCGGCTCAGCGATGAACCCGGATGTGTTCTTCCAGGCCCGTGAGGCGGTAAACCCCTTCTATGCTGCATGCCCGGAGATTGTTCAGAAGACCATGGACAAGTTTGCTCGCGTTGTGGGGCGACAGTATAGGTTGTTCGAGTACATCGGCTCCTCAACCGCTGACCGCGTCATTGTTATCATGGGCTCCGGTTCCGGCGCAGTCAAGGAAACGATTGACCATCTCAACAAGCGCGGTGAGAATGTTGGTGTGCTCAAGGTGCGGTTGTTCCGACCGTTCTCGATTGCATCGTTTGTGAATGCACTACCGAAGTCGGTGAAGACGATTGCCGTGTTGGATAGAACGAAAGAACCCGGCAGCGCGGGCGAGCCATTGTATCAGGATGTAATAACTGCGATTACAGAGACGCACAACACCGGCACTCTGCCGCTTACTTCGTTCCCACGCATCATCGGCGGGCGTTATGGCCTCTCCTCTAAGGAGTTTACTCCGGCAATGGTCAAGGGTGTCTTCGACGAGATGAAGAAGAGCCCTCCGAAGAACCATTTCACAGTGGGCATCAATGACGATGTCACGTACACCAGCATCGACTACGATCCCAACTTCACGACCGAGCCGAGTGATGTCGTGCGGGCGATGTTCTACGGCCTCGGCGCTGACGGGACGGTCGGCGCGAACAAGAACTCCATCAAGATCATCGGTGAGGATACCAACTTCTTTGCCCAGGGCTACTTCGTGTACGACTCGAAGAAATCGGGCTCCACGACAATCTCACATCTCCGCTTCGGGCCCCGTCCCATCAAGTCGAACTATCTCATCGACCGGGCGAACTTCATCGCATGTCACCAATGGTTCTTCCTCGAGAAGTTTGATGTGTTGAAGAACGCCGTGCCGGGTGCAACGTTCCTGCTCAACAGCTACTTCGATCCCGACAAAGTGTGGGATGAACTGCCGCGGCACATCCAGGAACAACTCATCCAGAAGAAGATCAAGTTCTACGTTATCGATGGATACAAGGTTGCCCAGGCGACCGGCATGGGTGGCCGTGTCAACACCATCATGCAGACGTGCTTCTTTGCCATTTCCGGCGTCCTGCCACGTGAACAAGCTATTGAGTCGATTAAGAACTCCATCAAAAAGACGTATGGGAAGAAGGGCGACCAGATCGTCCAGCAGAATTTTGATGCTGTCGATCAGACGCTCGCCAATCTTTTTGAAGTGAAAGTGCCGGACAAGGTCACCAGTACGATTACCATGCCGCCGGCGGTTTCGGAGAGGGCGCCTGAGTTTGTCCGGAATGTAACCGGAGCGATCATCGCCGGTATGGGCGATTCGCTGCCCGTAAGCGCAATGCCTCTCGATGGTACATTTCCTGTTGGAACGGCTCAGTGGGAGAAACGGAATATTGCCCTGGAAATCCCTGTGTGGGACGAAGCGATCTGTATCCAGTGCAACAAGTGCGCGCTAGTGTGTCCGCATGCAACAATCCGCATCAAGGTCTACGTTCCCAGGGATCTTGAAGGTGCCCCGCCGACATTCAAGTCGACCGGCTACCGCGGTACCGAGTACAAAGGGATGAAGTACACCATCCAGGTTGCGCCGGAAGACTGTACGGGGTGTGGCATCTGTGTTGACATTTGTCCTGCAAAGAACAAATCGGAAACCCGTCTCAAAGCAATCAACATGATGCCGCAGCCTCCTCTTCGCGATCAGGAAAGAGTGAACTATGAGTTCTTCCTCAGCCTTCCTGAGATCGACAGACGGGAGGTGAAGGTTGACTCGGTGAAGGGATCGCAGTTGTTGCAACCGCTGTTCGAGTATTCAGGCGCATGCACCGGCTGCGGTGAGACTCCGTATGTGAAGCTTGCGACGCAGTTGTTTGGCGACAGGATGCTCGTGGCGAACGCAACGGGCTGCTCCTCTATCTACGGTGGCAATCTTCCGACAACTCCGTGGACGATGAACAACGACGGGCGAGGTCCGGCATGGTCAAACTCGCTCTTCGAAGATAATGCAGAGTTCGGTCTCGGCATGCGTCTCACCCTCGACAAGCACGCCGAGATGGCGAGAGAACTCGTGCAGAAACTCGCAGACGCGATCGGTGTTGAGACGGCGAACGCGATCCTCTGCGCCAACCAATCGGATGAAGCCGGAATCTATGAGCAACGACAGAGAGTCGAAGAGTTGAAGCAGAAGCTGCAACGGATCAATTCTCCGGAAGCGAAGCAGCTCATGAGTCTGGCAGACAGCCTCGTGAAGAAGAGCGTCTGGATCATGGGCGGGGATGGCTGGGCATACGACATCGGATTCGGCGGCCTCGACCATGTGCTTGCCTCGGGACGGAACGTGAATATCCTCGTGCTCGACACAGAAGTTTACTCCAACACCGGCGGACAAATGTCCAAGTCAACACCACGTGCTGCCGTTGCCAAGTTTGCTGCAGGCGGCAAGCCCCTTGCAAAGAAGGACCTCGGTCTGATTGCAATGACATACGGGAACGTGTATGTGGCAACAGTTGCCATGGGCTCGAACGACACGCAGACGATCCGTGCATTCATGGAGGCGGAAGCGTACGACGGTCCGTCGGTCATTATCGCGTACAGCCACTGCATCGCTCACGGCATCAACATGACGAAGGGAATGATGAACCAGAAGGCCGCTGTGGAAAGCGGACACTGGCCATTGTACCGCTACAACCCGACGCTGGCGAAGGAGGGGAAAAACCCGTTCAAGCTCGACTCGAAACCGCCGAAAATCAAGTTCTCTGAATACGCGTATCTCGAGACTCGGTACAAAATGTTGACGAAGAGCGATCCGGAAGAAGCCAAGCGGCTGATGGAGCTTGCACAGCAGGATGTGGAGAAGCGGTGGGAGGTGCTGGAGGGGATGGCGGAAGAGGCGGATGGCGCCCCGGCAAGAACTCCCGCCGAGGTTATCCAGGCCCATTCCCCAAAACCTACACTGAAGGAACCTGTCTAAGAGAGATGGGAGAAGATTGCCAACTAGTGCTATGAGACGAATAGCAGTCTTGACATCTGGTGGAGATGCGCCGGGCATGAATGCTGCCATCCGCGCGGTAACGCGCTGCGCGCTTGATCAGGGGTGGGAGGTGTTTGGCGTACGGCGCGGGTTTGCGGGATTGGTGGCTGGACATTTCCAGGAACTGAGTGCGCGGTCGGTCGGCGGTATCATACAGCAGGGTGGCACGATCCTTGGCAGCGCACGGTGTCCGGAATTCGAGACTGAAGAAGGACGCATGTCTGCCTTGCGTGAGCTGCGCCAGCGTGACATCGGCGGACTTGTGGTGATTGGCGGTAACGGCTCACAGACAGGGTCGTTCGCTCTTTCCCAAATGGGCTTTCCGGTTGTCGGTGTTGCGTCGACGATTGACAACGATCTCTTCGGTAGTGCCATCACAATCGGTGTTGACACAGCGTTAAACATCGCCCTTGAAGCAATCGACCGGCTTAAGATCACTGCTTCGTCGCACATGCGAGCGTTCCTCGTGGAGGTCATGGGCCGCAAAAGCGGCTATCTCGCACTCATGACGGCCATCGCAGGTGGTGCCGAGGTTGTAGTGATTCCCGAGTTTGATACTGACCCGGAACAGGTTGCGCACGGGTTGCGCTCCGCCTACGAGCGCGGCAAAGCGCATGCTCTTGTCGTCGTAGCTGAAGGGGCTCGTTACAATGCCGAGGCATTGGCGGTGTACTTTAAGGAGCAGCGAGCGCACATCGGCTTCGACTTGCGCGCGACGACACTCGGGCATGTACAGCGCGGCGGCGCACCAACTGCCTACGACCGGATTCTTGCTACACGGCTCGGCGCTGGTGCTGTTGCAGCTCTCGCTCGTGGTGAAGACAGCGTTCTCGTCGGCATAGTCAGCGGAGCGGTAGCAACCATACCGCTTGCCGAAGTCGTGGGAAAGCAGAAACAGCTGGATCCTGAATTGCTGCAATTGGCAAAAGTGCTGGACAAGTAACGGATCGAACACGCTATGCTGCAACCATCAACCATCAATCTGTAGAGCAACTGAATCATGGATCTCTCAACAACCTACCTCGGTTTCAAGCTCAAGAACCCGATCGTTCCCTCCGCAAGTCCGCTCTCGTACACGCTCGACGGTATGAAGCGGCTCGAAGATGCCGGCGCAGCCGCGATTGTCATGTACTCCCTCTTTGAGGAGCAGATAGCGCATGAGGCGGCGGAACTTGACCATTACCTGAATTATGGGAAGGAGAGTTTTGCCGAGGCACTGACGTACTTTCCCGAACCCCGTCAGTACAACGTCGGGCCCGATGAGTATGTTGAGCTGGTACGAAAGGCGAAGCAATCGCTGGGGATCCCCGTGATTGGAAGCTTGAACGGCATCTCAACAGGCGGATGGATCAGCTATGCAAAGAAGATCGAAGAGGCAGGGGCTGATGCCCTCGAGCTTAATGTCTACTACATCCCAACCGACCCTGATATTACATCGTCTGACGTTGAGGACCGCTATCTTGAGGTGCTGAACGCCGTGAGGCACACCGTCAGCATTCCCATCGCAATGAAACTCAGCCCATTCTTCAGCTCCATGTCGCACATGGCCAAGCGACTTGAACTTGCAGGGGCGAACGGGCTGGTGTTGTTCAACCGGTTCTATCAGCCGGACATCGATCTTGAAGCGCTGGAAGTGAAACCGAACGTTGTGCTAAGCACGACCAACGCCATGCGTCTCCCGTTGCGATGGATAGCGATCCTGCATGGGCGCATCAAGATGAGTCTTGCTGCAACCAGCGGTATTCATACCGCACCTGACGTTATCAAGATGTTAATGTCCGGCGCCGATGTGACGATGTTGTGCTCTGCTCTGCTCAAGAACGGACCGGGATACATCTCGCAGGTGCTTGCTGATCTCGACCAGTGGATGCTTGAGCACGAATATATCTCTGTGAAGCAGATGAAGGGAAGCATGAGTCAGAAAGCAGTTGCCGATCCGGCCGCGTTCGAGCGCGCCAACTACGTGAAAGCACTGCATTCGTACAAATGAAAAGGAACCCCCATGGCCATCCTGGATAGCTCAACACGTACACCTCGCCGTACCTACACTGTGCCGGAACTCGTCGAAGCAGCCAGAATGATGCGCGCATATGATCTTGTTGCGTTGTGTGCTGCCGGCTCTGGTCATGCCGGCGGCACGCTCTCGATCATGGACATCGCGGCAGCTCTCTACCTCAACGTCGCTGATCACGATCCAAACAATCCACACTGGGAGGATCGCGACAGGATTGTGTGGTCCACGGGACACAAAGCGCCGAGTCTGTACCTGGGTCTCGCGTTTGCCGGTTTCTGCAAACTCGAAGATGTGATGCTGCTGCGAAAGCTCTCGTCGCCGTTCCAAGGACATCCGCACTGGCTGAAGCTTCCCGGGGTTGAAGTGTCAACTGGCTTGCTCGGTCAGGGTCTGAGCATTTCCTCGCGGTTGGGCGCCTTGCCATGCCATCCGGCCACGTT
>CAYHRX010000217.1:0-5875 GCA_964359075.1 uncultured Chitinophagales bacterium | reverse complement strand
AAAGGACGAGCTGAACCTGCACTACTCCGAGCGGAGCGACCGCATCAACACAGACACGCAGTTGCTGCGCGCCTACTCGTTGTATGCAAAGGATGATGAGTATGTCGTGAGCGACGACGGCAAGATAATGATCGTTGATGAGTTTACGGGACGTTTGTTGCCAGGCCGCCGCTACTCGGATGGCTTGCACCAGGCACTCGAAGCGAAGGAAGGCGTGCATGTTGAACGTGACATGCAGACGCTCGCCACTATCACGCTGCAGAACTACTTCCGCCTCTACAAGAAGCTTGCAGGTATGACCGGCACAGCAGAGACCGAAGCAGCGGAGTTCATGGACATCTACAAGCTCGATGTCGTCGTCATCCCCACCAACAAGCCAGCTATTCGTGAAGATATTGACGATGTCATCTACAAGACCAAGCGGGAGAAGTACAACGCGGTCATCGAAGAGATCGAGGCGATGAGGGAAAAGAGCCGCCCCGTGCTGGTCGGTACAACGAGTGTTGAAGTCTCTGAAACCATCAGCCGGATGTTGAAGCGGAAGAACACTCCCCACAACGTGTTGAACGCAAAGCAACACCAGCGCGAGGCGGAGATTGTCGCAAACGCAGGCCTCCCCGGCGCCATTACCATTGCCACGAACATGGCGGGCCGTGGTACCGATATCAAGCTGGGCCCGGGGGTGAAGGACGCCGGCGGGTTGCATATCGTCGGGACCGAACGGCATGAGGCTCGTCGCATCGACCGCCAGTTGCGTGGACGCTCTGCCCGCCAGGGTGATCCGGGCTCGACCAAGTTCTTTCTCTCGCTTGAAGACGACCTGATGCGTCTCTTCGGCAGCGATCGCATCGCCAGCATCATGGAGCGAATGGGACTGAAGGAAGGTGATGTCATCCAACACCCGATGATCACTCGCTCCGTTGAGCGTGCGCAGAAGAAAGTGGAAGAGAACAACTTCGGTATCCGCAAACGGCTGCTGGAGTATGACAACGTGATGAACCAGCAGCGCGAGGTCATCTACACGCGACGCCGGAAGGCATTGCTGGGCGAGCGCATGAAGGATGATATTCTGGACCTGCTCGATGAGTTCGCCCAGAAGCTCATCGGCAGATTCTATGATGAGGGCGATCTTCAGGGTTTGCAGAACGAAGTCCGTGCACAATTGCTCGTCGACCTGCAACTGACGCCGCAACGATTCCAGGAACTCGGCCCGGATGGCGTGAAGACGGAGATCGTCAAGGCGGCGACGGAGTTCTACAAGCGCAAAGAGGACAAGCTCGGCTCCGAGCTGATGGCGTCCATCGAGAAGATGGTGATGCTGCAGGTGATTGATGAGAAGTGGAAGGATCACCTCCGTGAGATGGACGATCTGAAGGAAGGAATTCACCTGCGCGCATATGGACAGAAGGATCCGGTCGTTGAGTACAAGACGGAGGCGTTCCGCATGTTCATGGAGTTGCTGGACCTCGTCAACAGCGAGATTCTGACGACGGTATTCAGGCTGTTCCCTGCGCCAGCACAGCAACTCCCGATCCGCGGCCCGCAGCGTCCTCAGCAAATGCGCATGACGCACGACGCGGCGCTCGGTCTTGGATTCCAGGCGAACCGAGAGCCAATTCCTGGCGGCGCAGGACAGGCGGCAGCTTCAGGGCGCCTGCAGGGTGGCCCAGCCGGTCCTCCGCAAAAGCCACAGCCGGTGCACGTCGGCGAAAAGATAGGGCGTAACGATCCATGTCCGTGCGGCAGCGGAAAGAAGTACAAGCAGTGTCATGGGAAGTGATCCCGCTTTGGCGGGATCATTTTGAGTCCCGATGATGCTGGTTTTCTTGACCCCACCCCAACAGAGGGGATCTGATGAACACAAGCAGGAATCCTCGTATGAAAAAGATCGAAGCCATCATCCGTCCGTTCCGTATTGATGATGTACGGGAAGCGCTGGGGGAGATTGGGGTGAAGGGAATGACGCTGACTGAAGTGAAGGGCTACGGACGACAGAAGGGCCATACTGAACTCTATCGTGGTTCAGAGTACCAGATCGATTTCCTCCCCAAGATCAAGATTGAAGTCGTTGTGCCGGACACGCTGGCCGACAAAGTCGTGGACACGATCCTGGCAGCCGCCAAGACCGGACAGGTGGGGGACGGGAAGATCTTCATTTACGATGTAGAAGATGCTGTCCGAGTGAGAACGGGAGAATCGGGGGAAGATGCGTTATAATTGACAATGGTGAATGTCAATCTCATATTGTCAATGGGAGTCGGCCCCGCGATGCAACGGGGCTTTTTGTTGAAAGCAGAGCATGACTGACCAACCAGAAAACATTTCTCCCAACTTCCGCTGCGGCTATGCTGCCATCATTGGGGAGCCGAACGTCGGCAAGTCGACGCTGATGAATGGACTGATCGGGCAGAAGCTTTCCATTGTGACGCCCAAACCGCAGACGACGCGGCACAAGGTGCTCGGCATCCTCTCATCGACCGACTACCAGGTGGTGTTCCTCGATACTCCCGGCATCATCAAGCCCAAGTACCTTATGCACGAAGTCATGATGGCCTTCGCTTCGTCGGCCCTCGCAGACGCGGATGTCGTCCTCTTTATGATCGAAGCAACCGATCCCAAGGTTGGCGCCGACCTCACGCATGAAGAGGCGTTCTCCAAACTGTACGGACTACAGAAGCCCGTGTTTCTCGTTATCAACAAATCAGATGCTGTGAACAAGGGCGAGATCCTTCCCGTCATCGACTTCTACTCGAAGGCGTTCACGTTCAAGGAGATTTTCCCGATCTCAGCGTTGAAACTCGACGGCACAACCGATCTGCTGAAGGCCATTGTTCGGGATCTACCGGAACATCCCCCATACTACCCTCTCGACATCGTCAGTGAGCAGAGCCAGCGCTTCTTCGTCAGCGAGATCATTCGGGAAAAGATCTTCTACCTGTTCAAGGAGGAAGTGCCATACTCGACGACGGTGGACGTCACCAAGTTCTATGAACGGGAAACCGGGAAGTGGTCCATCGGTGCAGACATCTACGTGGAGCGTGATTCGCAGAAGGCGATCATCGTTGGAAAGAACGGCGTCATGATCAAGACAATCGGGACGCAGGCGCGCATAGACATCGAAGCGTTCCTCCAACACCCGGTCTATCTTGAGCTGCACGTGAAAGTCCGGAAGGACTGGAGGGGCAACGAGCAGTGGCTTGCCCGGTTGGGATACAAGTCATGATGCCGGACAAACCTGGCGTTGAGCGCATCTATGTTTGGATTGGTTTCTTCATCGTCAGCTGGGTGTGGGGCTCGACGTGGCTGGCTATCAAGATCGGGCTGCACAGCGTGCCCCCGATGCTCGGGGCAGGCATTCGGTTTTTCATCGCAAGTGCGATCCTCTACACTATCATAAGGGTCCGGAAAACGCCGATCCCCTTCACGCCCGACCTGCGAAGATTGTATGCTGTGCTCATCCTATTTTCGTACAGCATTCCATTTGCACTCGTCTATTGGTGTCAGCAGTTTATTCCAACAGGTCTCAGCAGCATTCTCTTTGCTGTGTATCCGTTCTGGGTTGCCCTCATCTCACATTTCCTTCTCGACAATGAGCGCTTGAACATCTACAAGATGGCGGGGATAGTGCTTGGGTTCATGGGACTCATCATCATCTTTGCCAGAGATGTGCATTGGACTGACCCACGGGGGCTCCTGGGGATGATGGGGATTCTCGCGTCCACGTTGATGCAAGCGTTTTCATTGGTGCTGATCAAGAAGCACGGGAAGGACGTCAGTCCGTTTGCATTGAACTTCGTCGGGATGTCGGTAGCAGGAATGATGCTGTTGGTTACAGGGTTGTTGCTCGAGTCGGCAGACAGTATCATTTGGGATGCCGCGGCTGTCGGATCAATCCTGTATCTTGCAGTTGTGGGGTCGGTGATTGCGTTTGTAACATACCACTGGTTGCTAAAGAGGGTGGAAGCTGTGTACCTTTCACTGGTAAGCTTCATCAACCCAATTATCGCGGTGATACTTGGATCGATTGTATTGCAGGAAGCACTTGCCGCGACGGTGTTTGTCGGGGCCGGCTTTGTGCTTGCTGGAATTCTTGTAGCGAACGGACGACAACTGTATGCAAAAGCCTTTTCGGAACCTTCAGGCGTTCAGCCTTAGCGCGCTGCTGCTCAGTGCCACGATGCTTCGTGCACAGGAGTCTTCGCAGTACTCGTCATTCGAGAAGCAGGGGCGGTTTGCCGCCGGCGGACACTCGTTCTACGATGGCCCTCAGCCATTCGACATGCTGAGCTACAAGCTTGATCTTTCGCTGGCGATGGTGAGCGACGGGCTTCAGGGGAAGTGCACGATGACGATGCGGCTCAAGGCGAATGTTGATTCGCTTGTACTCAACTCCATCGGCCTGTCACTGGACACTGTGCGTGTGGATGCCGTATCGAAGAGCGTCAGCTTCAACGCTACTGCGGAGACGTTTGCCATCCGACTCAATGGTACACGCTATACAGGCGACACGTTGCGGATAGAGATCTGGTATCGCCGGACTCCCGGTTACCCCCGGCCAAGCTCACGGCAGGGCTACTACTTCTTCCTTGATACACTTGGCATGCCCGCCAATCTCGGCTACACATTCTCCGAACCCTCCGATGCACGCTTCTGGTTTCCATGTTATGACGAGCCGTGGGAAAAGGCAACCGCTGAGATGAACATCAGCGTCCCTGCCGGATATGTTGCCGCATCCAACGGCAAACTGCTGGGCACGACGAACAACGGCGACGGCACAGTCACCTGGCGATGGCGGGAGAGTCATCAGATTGCGACGTACCTCATGTGCATCACTGCTTCGAGGTTCACGATCTCCACTCTTCCATATGTAACTGCGACAGGCGATACTATTCCGCTGCAGTACTTCACGTGGGCTTCCGACTCCTCGACGACTGCGGCGTTCCTTCCTACGGTGCGACAGATGGTTGCGCGGTACGCAGCGTTGTTCGGAGAATATCCGTTCGACAAGTACGGCATGAGCTCCATTGTGCCATTCGTGTACCTGGGCATGGAACACCAGACGATGACGACGCTGAACCGCTACTTCCAGACCAGCGTGCGTGTGGGTTCGCACGAGCTTGCGCACCAGTGGTGGGGAGATTTGGTGACGTGTGGAACGTGGGCCGACATCTGGTTGAACGAGGGTTTCGCGACGTACTCTGAGGCGCTGTGGCGTGAATCTACTGGAGGTTTCGCAGCGCTCAAAAGCTACATGCAGGATACGCTCTACGGATTTCAGTATGGGTCATGGCAGGGAGCGGTGTACGATCCGGTGGGACAGGGATTCAATCTGTTTGACCAGGTTGTGTACAGCAAAGGCGGGTGGGTGATGCACACGCTGCGTGGCGTGCTTGGCGATTCCTTGTTCTTCCGGTCGCTGCAGGCGTATCGTCAACGGTACGCCGGCAAGAGTGCAATCACGACGGAATTCAAGTCTGTGGTCGACTCAGTTGTTGGCAGCAACATGTCCTGGTTCTTTAACCAGTGGGTCTTCGGTCCGGGTTGGCCGAAGTACGCGTCGCGGTTCTCGTGGGCGCAGGACACCCTTGCACTCACGATCTACCAGCAACAGTCTGTCTCCTGGCCAACGTACAAGATGCCGATACGCGTGCGGGCGCACTATGGCTCCACCAGCACGACATACACGATCTGGGATAGTCTGAGGACACAGATGTTTCGATTGCCGTTAACGGTCTCACCCGACAGTGTGGTTCTCGATCCTGATGGCTGGATACTCAAACAGATCGTTTCTCCACCGGCATCAGTTGGTGAAGGTGAACGGCCGTTGACGTTCATGCTTTTCCAGAACTATCCCAACCCCTTCAATACAAGCACA
>CAYHRX010000216.1:0-5879 GCA_964359075.1 uncultured Chitinophagales bacterium | reverse complement strand
TTCACTACTCCCTCCCCTCACCGCGTTCTAACCAAGCCAAGGGGAGGGCCGGGGAGGGGTCGCATGTGACGCTGACGGTCTACGATATCCTCGGCAAAGAAGTCGAGACCCTGGTCAATCAAGAGATGAGCCCTGGTACATACACTGTGAACTGGGACGGACGAAACTCAGCCGGCGTCCAAGTGGGGAGTGGGGTGTACTTCTATCGACTACAGACGGGTGAGCGGGCACTAACAAAAAGGATGCTTCTGATCCGATGAAGAGACATTTCTCAACTTTGGTTCTTTGGGTTTCTTTCTTCTGGGCTGGCCCCGTTGCCCAACCTCAACCTAAGCTCATTGAAGGTGCCGTTAACTTCACTTACATGGAGAAGTCAGCCACCTCCGTTTCATTGGTCGGTGACTTCAACGGGTGGTCAAAGGATGAGGCGTTCATGAAGAATGATGGCTATGGTCACTGGGCCCTCGTCAGGAAGCTGACTCCCGGCATCTACCAATACAAGTTCCTCGTGGACGGGAAGCGATACGAGAATGACCCCGGCAATCCTGCGACGGTCGAGAACTACAACAAGTCGGGGATGAACTCGGTCTTCGTCCTAACCGAATCCAACAAAGTTCTCTTCACGGCCACTCCGCCTCAACCCAAGTCCAATCCCAACGACCACTATCCAGTGAGAGCGGGAACAAAACCAGTTTTTCTCAACATCATCTGGCATCAGCACCAGCCGCTGTACGTCAACCCGGAGAAGGATCAGCTACAAGGCCCGTGGGTGCGCACGCACGCGACAAAAGACTACTACGACATGGCAGCCATCCTGCGGAAGTATCCGGACATCCATTGCACCATCAATCTCACGTCATCACTTCTGCATCAGCTCAGAGAGTATTACGTCAACAGGCTGAGACCATTCGTCGACGCGAAACGAAACCGGATTGACGTGAAGGCATTCTGGAAGAAGTGGAAAGGAAAAACCGATCAGTGGATTGACCTTGCGCTGAAACCCGCTGAGCAGTTCGACAAGGCCGACAGAGCGTTCCTCTATGAGAATGCCTGGAATGCGTTTGGCATCAGCGAGGTGATGCTCGACCGTTTTCCGCAATATGCCGCACTGAACGAGAAGCGCAACGTCGACCAAATGCCGGGATTCGAGATCTACACGAAGCAGGAACTGCGGGAGATCAAGTTCTGGTTCTATCTTGCCTACTTCGATCCGGACTTCTTGCTTGGTCCAGTGAAGTTGCCAGACGGTTCGGTGGTGGACTTGAGCGACTATGTCGAGCTGCGCTCGGACAAGAAGTTCTATCTCAAGAAGAAGATCACTGAAGCTGACTGCCAGCGCATCGTTGTCGAAGCCTACAAGGTGATGGCAAATGTCATTCCGATCCACAGGGAGCTACGCTATGACCCGGACACAAGAAGAGGGCAGCTCGAAATCATCACAACACCGTACTACCATCCAATCTTGCCGCTCATCTACGACTCCGATCTGGCAAAGACCTGTCAGCCGAAGGATAACCTGCCGGCGCGCTTCACCTATCCACAAGATGCTCATGCGCAGGTAGCGAAGGCGGTGAAGATGTACAGGGAGATCTTCGGGGCTGCACCAACAGGCATGTGGCCGGGAGAGGGTTCGGTTGCCCAACCAGTGCTGGAGGTGTTCCGATCCAACGGCATCCAATGGAGTGCCAGCGACGTGAAGGTTCTGACGAATTCTGGTCCGCCCAATCAACCCAACATAAGTCCCTACCGGTTCTCAACCGTGAACCCCGCATCCGCTGGAGCGGCGGGAGGGCCACTCAAAGAACAGCCGGGCATGTGGATGGCTCTGGTGTTCAGGGATACCGAATTGTCGGACAGAATCGGGTTCAAGTATCAAGCATACAAAGGGGAGGAGGCGGCAGAGGATTTTGTTCAGACAATTCTCTCTCGTGCTCCCAAGTCCGACGACGATGACGTGTTGGTTACTGTCATACTTGATGGAGAGAACGCGTGGGAGTGGTACCGGCAGGATATGGACGGGAAGGAATTCCTGAATGCCTTCTATCGCAAGCTGACTACTCTCTACTCGACAAAGCAAATCATAACAACAAGCACAAGTGACTACCTGTCAGGCAATTCCGGTCGGGGGATTAAACCGCATCCGATGGAGTTGCTGCCGAAGATGGAGAGCCTCTGGCCGGGTTCGTGGATCAATGCCAACTTCGACACGTGGATCGGCGAGCCGGAGGAAAACCGCGCCTGGGAGTACCTTCTTCGTGCGAGGATGGATCTTGAAAGGTCGGGGATTCCACAGCCCGATCCTTCGGCGGATGCTCCCGGTTCGAGGACCAAGGCATGGTATGCATACTTCGCGTGGGAGGAGATGTATGCCGCTGAGGGTTCTGACTGGTTCTGGTGGTATGGTTACGATCAGTCTGCCCCGGCGGGTGACAAGCCGTTCGACGATGCGTTCAGAGTTCATCTCAACAACATCTACAAGTTCGCAAAGCTGGCAGGCTCCTCGATCCCGAATCCTGGTTTCGACCCGATCATCAGGGAGGAGGCGGGGACTGCCGGCGGACAAGGCACCATGGCCCAAAGCCGGGGAGAGACGCAGATCGTAACATTCATGTGTGATGCCTCAGCGGAGAAGGTGTCAGATGCCATCTATGTTGTTGGCAACACTCCAGAGTTGTCGTCATGGACAGCCAACGTTGTCCGCATGTACGACGATGGGACACACGGGGACATCAAGGCTCACGACGGCATCTGGTCGTTGCAAGTGAATTTGCCGCTGGGCGAAGAGGTACAGTACAAGTACACCAACAGCGGCAAGAGAGGCGAGTGGATTCCGGGAGAGGAGTTTTCCGGCAGCAACAGATCCTATCGTGTCGCGGTGAAGTCACCTTCAACCATCATCATCAGAGATACATTCGGCAAGAAGTAATTTATGACGCAAGGTTCACCAGTATCAGCACTCGAGCTGATCGAAGAGACACTTAGGCGAAAGCTCAAAGAGACAGGCAAGCGGAGATTCACTTACTACGTCCCGTCAGTCTGGGGCTCTGCAACCAGCAAGCCCCGAAAGATCAAAGTCAACCCGTTCAATTTCTGTCTCAATGCGGTCAGAAACGCAAGGAAGGGAACGCCGCTTCGCCGCGGTGCGCCCACGGGGGGCGAGTGGACAAAGGACGCGGTCATCTACAACATGTTTGTGCGCACGACGACGGCGTTTGATCACGATGGCAACGGCAAGCTCGACCTTCCGGTCAACAGCCAGGGGTTTCGGGAAACGGGGACGTTCCTAAAGGCGATTGCACTGTTGCCATATATAAAGAGGCTCGGAGCAAATACAATCCACCTTCTTCCGATCACGTCGATCGGTCATGACGGCAACAAGGGAACGCTGGGCTCTCCCTACGCAATCAAAAATGTGTACGAGCTTGATGAAAACCAGTCGGAGCTTTCACTCGGCCTCGATGCGAAGACGGAGTTCAAGGCGTTTGTCGAAGCTGCTCATCGTCTGGGATTCCGTGTGGTTGTGGAGTTTGTATTCCGTACTGCCGCAAGGGATGCGGACTGGGTGAAGGAACATCCCGAGTGGTTCTACTGGATTAAAGAAGACATCCAGGTGAGGGATCCGCAGCATCATGACGAGCAGCGGTACGGATCTCCGCTCTTCACGCATGATGAACTCCAGAGGATTCACCATGAAGTGCGTGAGCACCGGTTTGATAGTCTGCTACCTCCCCACAGGGTATACAGAGACTTCTTCACATCCCCGCCACAGTCTGAAGCGGTGGTGAAAGAGGATGGCAGATACATTGGCGTGCTGCCCGACCGGACTCGCGTCAAAATCCCTGGCGCCTTTGCCGATTGGCCGCCCGATGATAATCAGCCGCCCTGGGGGGACGTTACGTATCTGAGGATGTACGACCATTCCGATTTCAACTACATTGCGTACAACACAATCCGGATGTACGATGCCCGGCTGGCCCAGCCTCAGAACATCAACCGTCCGCTCTGGGAGAAAATCGTCGGCATCATCCCGTACTATCAGCGTGAGTTCCATATTGATGGCGTCATGATCGACATGGGGCATGCGCTGCCGATGGAGCTGAAGGCTGAGATGGTGAAGACTGCCCGCAAGTTTGACCCTGACTTTGCATTCTGGGATGAGAACTTCTCCATCACACGCAAGAGCAGGGAGGAAGGCTACAACGCGGTCTTTGGCTTTACCTGGATTGACCAACACCATCCGTCGAAGATGAAGGCGCTGTGTAAACGCCTTGCGACAGATGGATTCCCGATTCCCTTTTTTGCCACTCCCGAGAACCACAACACGCCGCGAGCAGCTTCTCGTGCTGGTGAACTCGCGTACGCAAAGTGGTCCTGGGTGGTGAACTGTTTCCTGCCGGGCATTCCATTCATCCACTCCGGTTTTGAGTTGGCCGAACGGTACCCGATCAACACGGGACTTGACTTCACGATCGAGCAACTGAAACAACTTCCCTCCGAAAAGCTGCCGCTCTTCAGCGAGTATGGGTACAACTGGCTGAGTGCAGACCAGTTTCCCGGCTGGATGGCAAAGCTCTCGAACATCCGGCAGAAGTATCATGACATCATCGTCGACTCCGAGCCGCAATCGTTTGTGATGCTGCATGAAAACAACGATCATACCTTCGCCTTTGCCCGAGTGCATGAATCCGGGAGGCAGCGGTTGGCCGTCGTGGCAAACTCGAATTTCATTGCCGACGAATCCGTGACAGTCAAGATTGAAACCACCAAGCAACATGTTGTTGACCTCCTCAGCAGGAAGAAGATCGAAGTGAAAGACCAACACATCAACATCACGCTTACACCTGGGCAATGTCTCGTCTTCGAGCACTAACTGGTTTCTTGCATGCAACGGGGTGGTCGGTCCTTGCATTACTTCCGTTGCTCCTGATCGCTGGCTGCATCCCCAAGAAAGATCCCAACCACATCGCCATCTGGCACCAGATGCGTGTTGATGAGCGGTTGATTCTCGCCGACCAGTTGAAGCAATTCATGGCAACACATCCAGGTGTGAGGGCGGAGGAGATCTACAAGGAAACCGAGCAGCTTCGGTCGGGCTTCATCGTCGCCGCCATTGCAGGACAAGGACCCGATCTGGTGTATGGTCCGTCAGACATGGTTGGCCCGTTCGAGGTCATGGGAATCATCGAGCCGATGGAGAACCTCTTCGACAAAGAGTACCTCGACTCGTTCATCCCGAAAGGACTGACGTACTACAAAGGGCATCTGTATCAAATTGCCGACAAACTTGGCAACCACCTCACACTTGTCTACAACAAGGACATCATCTCAACTCCTCCGCAAACTGACATCGAGTTGATTGAGATGGGGAAGAAGCTCACCAAGGACATCAACGGGGATGGCAAAACGGATCAGTATGGGCTGACCTGGAACTATACCGAGCCGTTCTTCTTCATTCCATTCCTGACAGGCTTTGGGGGATGGGTAATGACGGAAGATGGGCGGCCTACTCTGGACAGCAAGGGGATGTTAGATGGGCTCAAGTTCATCCGGGATCTTCGTGATGAACACAAAATCGTTCCCAGTGAGGCCGACTACGACATAGCAGATGCCTTGTTCAAGGATGGGAAGAGCGCAATGATCATCAACGGTGACTGGTCGTGGGCAGGATACAAGAAAGCGGGCGTCAACATCGGCGTTGCTCCGCTCCCGAAGGTGCTCAGCACCGGACTCTACTGTGAGCCGATGGTGTCGCCGAAGGGGTTCTCGCTCAACGCAAATGTTGACCCACAAAAGCGAGCGCTCGTGATTGAATTGCTGAAGTTCCTCATGCAACCCGACATGCAGTTACAGACGGCGAAGGAATTGAACACAATGCCGAC
>CAYHRX010000215.1:0-5883 GCA_964359075.1 uncultured Chitinophagales bacterium | reverse complement strand
ATGTCCTGCAAACATCAAGGTTCACGAGGCCACGCGCGTATGGAGTGATGAGTGCACGAGCTGCCTGGCGTGTGTTGAAGTATGTCCTGTGAAAGACACACTGGAGATGAAAGACAGCAAGAAGAAGCGGGCGTATCCCACTTGGGTGTACGGCCTGCTCGTTGTCGGAACGTTTGTCGCGATCACGGGTCTTGCAGTCCTGACCGGCCATTGGCAGAACAAGATATCGAGCGAGGAATATCAAATGCACTTCCAGCAGATGGGTTCATATAGTCATTGAGCAAATTGTAGAGGCATGGCAACAGATTTACACGAACAGGTTGAGGCGTCGAGCCGGAATGTGGCGGAGTTCTACGACGGGCTGGCTCGTTCCTATGATGCGATGACCGGTTTCGAGAAACGGTTCGGACAGGAAGAGGCGGCGTTCCGGCAGCTCGTGGAGCAGTATTCGATCCGCACAGCGCTGGATGCGGGCTGCGGCACGGGATTCCATTCGCTCCTCCTGTCAAGGCTTGGTGTGAGGATAACAGGGGTGGATGTTTCTTCGGAGATGCTGGAGCAGGCGAAGAACCACGCCCGCACGCTGGGCTTAAACGCGCAGTTTGTCCGGTCCACGTTTGAGAACCTGGGTGAGAACGTCAGCGGGCGATTCGGCGGAGTGTTCTGCCTCGGCAATTCGCTCCCGCACGTGCTTTCACGAGAAGAACTCCTACGCACGCTGGCTGGCTTCCACCGATTGCTGAACCCACGTGGTGTTCTCATCATCCAAACGCTTAACTACGACAGGATCATGACACGGCGAGAGCGTGTCCAGAGTGTGAAGGAGGAGGGTGGCACGATCTTCGTGCGGTTCTATGATTTCGAGGATGAGCTTCTTCGCTTCAATATCCTTAGGCTGAAGCGAACCCATTCTGGATTCATCCCTGAACTCGACTCGATTGCCTTGCGCCCCATCGTGCGGGGGGAACTGGGCAATCTGCTGGCTGAGGCTGGGTTTGTGGAGGTGAACGTACATGGGTCTATTGCCCTTGATGAGTTCGACCCTCAGGCGTCGAAAGATCTGGTGGTGGTCGCAACACATGGAGCGGATTGAGTGGAGGGGCGCCCAACTCCGTTTCCTTCTCGTTTTTGCAAAAGTGGTCTCAGTTTTTTTCAGATTTGTGAGACAGATGCCTTTTGACCCTTCTTCACCCCTCAAAATCAAGAGCTAAAAGAGACAAAATAGTCCGATTAATGGCATAGCAGTTGCCATCCTTGAAGCACTTATTACATCAGGCATATGGCCCACAAGGTCTCAATTCAAGTTCCAGACATTGAATTCTGGAAGAACCTCGTCCCTTGCCAGATCGGCTGTCCAGTTCACACGGATGCTGGTCGGTATGTACAGCTTGTTGCCGAACAGCGGTATGAAGAGGCGTATCTCACTGCTCGCTCCCCCAACCCGTTTGCGAGTGTGTGTGGACGCGTGTGTGCTGCGCCGTGTGAGGATTGGTGCCGTCGCGGTAAGATTGATGCACCCGTGAGCATCAGGGCGCTTAAGCGCTTTGTCACAGAAAAATATGGTGTTGAGTCCCTCGAACCTGACAAGCAGAACAAACTGTTCGAAGGCGCTGAGGAGCCCGGCAACAAATGGCTCTGGCATCTGCCGGCACAGGTCGAGGCCCGGAAGAATATCGTCAAGGACAAAAAGGTGGCCATCATCGGGTCGGGTCCTGCAGGTCTTTCCTGCGCGCACGACCTCGCGCTGATGGGCTACAAGGTGACCGTGTTTGAGGCGACGAACGTTCCTGGCGGAATGCTGCGACATGGTATCCCTGAGTACCGACTCTCGCGCAGTCTCATCGACAAAGAAATTGAGAAGATCACCTTCCTCGGTGCTCAGATCAAGTACAACACTCCGCTCACCGAGAAGTTTGGCATTGCCGAGCTGAAGGCGCAGGGTTATGAATCTGTGTTCATCTCTGTTGGAACCCAGAAAGGGCGTGACCTCAGCATCGAGGGAAGTAACCTCGACGGCGTCATCAAGGCAATTGACTACCTACTGAACATCAACAACGGCTACCGCGTCAACCTTGGCAGGAAAGTTCTCGTCATCGGCGGCGGCTTTGTTGCGTTTGATGCGGCGCGCACGGCGTTACGAGGTGGACCGGAGGACGTCCCATCCGATATCCACGAAGCTGTTGACGCCGCCCGTACTGCAATGCGTGGTGGCGCCGCAGAGGTGCACATCGCCAGTCTTGAGTCCTTTGAAGAGATGCCTGTGCTACGGAGCTCTCAAGGACACGAAGAGTTCGAAGAGGCGAAGCGCGAAGGCATCATCTTTCATCCTCAGCGTGGGCCGAAACGCTTCTTCGGAGAGAACGGCAAGCTCCGAGGCATTGAGTTCATCGGCGTAAAGCGGACGTACGATGAGGACGGACGATTCAACCCTGCGTACGATCCGGAGTACTCCGAGCGGTTTGAGGCGGACTCGATCATCATTGCGATTGGCCAGCAGACTGACCTCTCGTTTATCAAGCCGACCGATGGGGTTGAAACAACTCCCTCAAAGCTCATCAAGATTGATCGGGATACGCTTGCAACGACGGCGTCCGGCGTGTTCGCGGGTGGCGATGTTGCGTTCGGCCCGCGCAACATCATCGACGCAGTCGCAAACGGCAAGCGTGCTGCACTCTCGATCGATGAATACCTGCGCGGCAAGAAGCCTGAGACGTACTACAACCTCTTCATCGAGAAGATCCCGACACGCCGCTTCATACGACCAGAAGACTACGAGCAACTCCCCCGTGAAGCGCCGCCGACAATTGATTTGAACCGTCGCACGGGAATCTCTGAAGTCGAAACGGGCTACTCAGAAGCGCAAGCGCGCACACAAGCCGAGCGATGTCTTGCCTGCCACATCCAGACGATCTACGATGCAGAGAAGTGCGTGATGTGCAACCGTTGTGTCGATATTTGTCCGGAGTACTGCTTGAAGCTTGTGTCGCTGGCCGAGCTGGATGTTGATGAGGCGACGAAAGCACAGTTGATCGAACACTACAACATCGACCCATTCCAGCCAGCCTCTGCAATGCTGAAGGACGATGATACCTGCATCCGGTGTGGGCTCTGCGCAATGCGCTGTCCGACGGATGCGATGACGATGGAAGTGTTTTACTACGAGCAGAAAGAGGCAGTGGTCGTTGAACCAACAGGAGTAGGCTCATGAAGCTATTCAACAAAACAGAGACGAAAGACCAATCGAAGACAGTCGCCAACGAAACGCGCCGCTCATTTCTCCAGAAGCTGGGCTTCGGAGGAATGATCGCAGGACTGGCCGGCTTTGGCGTGCAGTCGTTCCGTTCGCTGATCCCCAACGTGCTGTACGAACCGCCGCAGAAGTTCAAGATCGGATCGCCCACCCACCTTGCAGAGGGAATGACATTCCTCGAGGACAAACGGCTGTACGTGTTCAAAGAAGGGAAGTCGTTCTACGCGATCTCAGGGTCATGCACGCATCTCGGCTGCACCGTGAAGTACACAAAGCTCAACCAGCCGAAGCAGGTGGAGATCGATGGTGAGAAGAAGGCGATCCCATTCGAGTTCCACTGCCCATGTCATGGCTCGAAGTTCTATGCCGATGGTACGAACTACGCAGGACCTGCACCGGCGCCGTTGCACTGGTACAAACTTGAAGTCTCGCCCGATGACGGACAACTTGTTGTGAATTTGAGCGACGAAGTCGATCGGAATTTCAGACTCACAGTTTGACCCTTGGTCGTTACAATAGGAGCAAGCAATGAGCATAGCAGAACCAGCCAAGCAAGTCTACAAGAAACTCACCTGGCCGTGGAATCCCGGCAGCGACAAGGAAGCCGGCGACGCCATCGTCAAGAACCTGATGCTTCACTGGTTCCCAAACAAAGTAACCAGGGGAAGCCTCTCATGGAAGTACTCGTTCTACCTCGGCACAATCTCGTTCATCTTGTTTATGATACTAGTCGTCACTGGCGTGGTGCTGATGTTCCTGTACGTTCCGTCCGTTGAGCGCGCGTACGGATCAGTGAAGGATATCGAATATGTCGTTTCATTCGGCTGGCTACTGCGCGGACTTCATCGCATCGCTGCGCATCTCATGGTGGCAGTAGTGTTCCTCCATATGGTCAGAGTGTTTCTCACGGGAGCGTACAAGAACGGCAGCGCGGAAGGCGTCAACCGTCCGCTGAACTGGATCATCGGCGTAGTGCTTCTGCTGACAACGCTTCTACTTTCCTTCACGGGATACCTGTTGCCGTGGGATCAGCTTGCGTATTGGGCCATCACAGTCGGTACGAACATCGCGAGCGCCGCACCGGTTGTCGGCAAATGGATCCGGTTCTTCCTCCTTGGCGGCAGCGAGATTGACCAGAACGCGCTCATCCGGTTCTATGTCCTCCATGTCTTTTTCCTTCCCATGGTCGTTCTCTTCCTTTTCTCATGGCACATGTGGCGGGTCAGGAAAGATGGGGGCCTTGCAGTCGTTGACCATGAAGTGCTGGAGCAGAGAGCTGGGAAGGCAGTGCCGGTGAAGTCAAAGACGTACTCGCTCCTCGGCATCGCGAGGGGCACGACGGTCCATGTTCAAAACACAATGGTGGATGAGGAGAAGGACACATTCCCCTCAACACCAAATCTCACACGCCGCCTCTGGCTTGTTACGCTATTGACATTTGTCGTGACCACGATCCTGACACTCTTCTTCCGTGCACCGCTTGAGACGGCGGCCAACCCGTCCGTCACGCCGAACCCGGCGAAAGCGCCGTGGTATTTTCTCTGGCTGCAAGAGATCGTCACCGACACGACAATCAAGCTTGGGAGTTTTCAGATCAACGGTGCGCTGGTGGGAGGTATCCTCCTGCCCGGATTGCTTATCGTGCTCGCAATGTGGTGGCCGTACAGAGACAGGTCTGGGATCAACGCTGTGGGCGTGTGGTTCGCTTCAGAGCGAAAGAAGCAGAACATAGTCTTCATCGCTATCGTCATCATCATTCTCATCTTCACAATCATCGGTACGTTTATGCGCGGGCCATACTGGAACTTCTACTGGCCGTGGGAGTCGTGGCCTGAGATGCCAGTCAAGTTTTAGTGGTGTGGCTGCTTAATGAACAGGGGCACAGAAAATGGATCATAAGACGGCAAAAGAGAAACTCACGTTTGTTACAAGGGACAGGCTGTGGCTGAGCCTTGCCGGCATTGCGGTGCTGGTGCTGATGGGTTTCATCTCCTTCGACTACTTCACACCGGAATGGCGGAGCTACCAGGCGGAGTTCCGTGATCTCGTTGATGAGAAGTTCGGGCCTGATCGTGCCACGACAGTCCCTTCCGGGTTGCAGCAGGTGTACGTGAAGGACCTCGGCAAGGCGGACCGCTGCGTTACCTGTCACCAGGCCGTTGAGTGGAAGGGCTTGGAGAATGCCCCCGAACCGTTCCGTACGCACCCGAAGGAAATCCTGGACAAACATCCAATCCAGAAGTTCGCATGCACAAGCTGCCACGGTGGTCAGGGTTACGCGACCGACACGGACGAAGCTCACGGATTGATCAGAGACTGGGAGGAGCCGCTTCTCGGGCAGGATCTTGGTGAGTTCTACGTCATGGGTGACAAGAAGGCGTTAATGCAAATGAACTGCAACATCTGCCATCGCTATGACAAGGAGACGAAGGGTGCAGGATACATCAACCGGGCAAAGCAGTTGGTGAACGAGAAGGGTTGCCGCGCCTGTCATGTCATCAATGGCAGAGGCGGAACGGTTGGACCGGATTTAACATGGGAAGGCGCGAAGGCTCCCGAACAGTTCAACTATGAACGCATTAAAGGGTTTAACTCTGAGTTTACGTGGCAGGTGTCCCACTTGAAGGCCCCCA
>CAYHRX010000214.1:0-5924 GCA_964359075.1 uncultured Chitinophagales bacterium | reverse complement strand
CGTCCTCTCAAGCGCGTAATCCAAAAGCACATAGTGAATCTACTCTCCCAAAAGATCCTCGAAGGAGAATTCGGTGAGGGTGACACCGTCGAGATTGGCCTCGACCGGCACGGACTTATTGAATTGGTGAAGAAGGTCACAGCCGAAGCCATCCACTGAATGTCCCCTCGTAGTACTACGGATGTCTCCATCATCCCGCCATATGCTATGGTGTGACCTGGCAGTTAAGCTGAATCACAGCGACGATTTCAGCATTGCATTGGCAGGGCCGATCAAGTAAATTTGTCGTGAATGCTCCCCAGAGTTTTCCTTCAAACGGGACGATGAAATGATTTCCTTAGTAGTACATGGTGGTGCGTGGGATATTCCGGACGAGTTGGTCGATGCGCACAAAGCAGGTGTCCACCAGGCTCTGAAAATAGGTTGGTCGGTTCTCACCAAGGGCGGCACCGCCGTTGATGCGGTTGAAAAGGCCATTATGGTGTTGGAAGATAACGAGACATTCGATGCCGGTACGGGCTCGTTTATCAACATGGCAGGTGAAGTCGAGCTCGATGCCAGCATCATGAATGGCAGGACGTTCAGGGCAGGTGCTATAGCGGCCGTGCAGAATGTCAAAAACCCAATCACCCTTGCCCGGAAGATCATGGAAGAGAGTGAACACATCCTTCTGGTGGGGATGGGCGCCACGCGGTTCGCCCGTGAACATGGCGTGAAGACATGCAGCCAGGATGACCTGATCACCAACAGGGAGTTGGAACGCTGGCGTGAGATACAGAGCAGAAAGAGCTTTTCGACGAAGGACGCATTCCGCAGAAAGAAAGTTCCCATCGACACCGTTGGTGCCGTGGCGATGGACTACCAGGGCAACATCGCGTCCGGCACTTCCACGGGCGGGACCCCCAACAAGTATCCCGGTCGTGTGGGCGATTCTCCTCTCATCGGATGCGGCACGTATTCCGACAATGAGATCGGTGGCGTGTCAACGACAGGTTGGGGTGAAGCGATGATCAAGGTGGAGATGGCAAAGCCTGTCATCGATTTGATGGACCGGAATGGTGGAGACCCGGAGAAGGCGGCGCAAGACGGATTGAAGGTCCTCATCAGAAAAGCAGAAGGCTACGGAGGCGTCATCGCCCTGAATAACGAAGGAAAGATCGGCATCGCTCACAACACGCCGCGGATGGCGAGGGCGTGGATGACCTCGGAGATGCGGACACCTCTTGTTGCAATCTAGAGACTCAGTCGGAAACCCATAAAAAAAGGAAATCAACCGCAGAGACCGCCGAGAGCGCAGAGAAAAAGATTGAAATGGAAACCAAAAACAAAAGATTATTTCTCCGCGACCTCTACGTGCTCTGCGGTTAAGCTTTTCGACCGGGCTTCTAGATTCGCTGGTTGACATTCACATGGTCTGGCTCTACATTGGGGTCAGACCTTTTTTTGTTTGTTTGACGCATGAAACGATCCTCTCTCTTCGGTCACGTTATTGAGCTTCATGATGCCATCATCATCAGCAAGCGGCCTGCGGATGTGGTTACGACGGAGTTCTTTCGCGCACGTCATTATCTCGGCTCGAAGGATCGCCGGTTCATTAGCGAGATGGTGTTTGGGCTCATCCGGAACTTCAAGCTGCTGACAGTGTATGCACAGGAATCGATGGCCCATGCCGGTCACCGGCGCGATCAAAGAGCCACACCTGCGATCGTCTTCGTTGCTGCCTACTGTGTCAGGATGCTCAATGAGACCACTGACGCTTTGCTGCCGGATGTTTCAGGTCTCTGGCGCGTCTACGTTTCTGATGTTGACTGCCAGAGATTCCTCGAGTCTCTGCGACAGGTTGCATTGCCGCCGTTTATTGAGCAAGATTCTGTTCTGAGGATTGCGACACGGCACTCCTTTCCCGATTCGGTAGTCAAAGAATGGATTGAAAGATTTGGGCCAGAGGAGACGGAACAACTTTGTGCGACGCTGAACTCGCCAGCCCCTATCACGATCAGGGTCAACACACTTGCTGCAACGCAAGAACATTGTCTATCGGTTCTTCGTCAAGAGGGGCTTGAAGCTCAGCCAACAAGACTCTCGCCAGTCGGACTGATCCTCTCGAAGCGCTTCAACACGCAGTCGCTGCAGCCGTTCAAGCAGGGACATTTTGAGATGCAGGACGAAGGGAGCCAGCTTCTGTCGATGCTTGTCCAGCCATCTCCGGGTAGTACCGTAGTGGATGCATGTGCCGGCAGTGGAGGAAAAACGCTCCATCTTGCCGCTCTGATGAACAACATAGGCAGGCTCGTCGCTGTCGATATTGAAGAGTACCGGTTGAAGAACATTCGGGAGCGGCTCCGTCGCGCTGGCGTTTCAATTGTTGAGACTCTCCTGGCGAGTCGGGATCAGGAGAGCATCCTGACCTTGAAGGAAAATGCGGACGCGGTGCTCATCGACGCACCATGCAGCGGTGTCGGGACATTCCGTCGGAACCCGGGTGCGAAGCTCACCTTTACCGAGAGTTTTGTCGAAAGCGTGGCGAAGACTCAACGTGAGGTTCTCGATCAGTACTGCGCGCTTGTCAAACCCGGCGGACGACTTGTCTACTGCACATGTACGCTTCTCGGGAAAGAGAACGAAGATCAGGTGGCGTCGTTCCTTGAAAGGCACCCGGAGTTTGAGCTTCAATCTGCTCCGGCGATATTGCTCCAACAGCAAGTGAAGGTTGATGCAAGCTCACCGTTCCTTACTCTTCTGCCGCACAAGACAACAACTGACGGCTTCTTCGCCGCCGTGATGACGCGAAAAGCGCTGTAGCTGCGTTGATTCTTACACCACATTTCTCTACCTTTTTGTCACGTTCTTAATCTCATCAGGAGTCATTGAATGAAACAACACTTCACTTGGGTTATTGTCGTTCTTGTCTTGGGTCTTTCCGGCTGCAGCAAACCTCCGGCGGAAGAATACATGAAGAAGGCGGAGGTGGCAGAAAAAGGTGGCCTTTGGTCCGAGGCGCTCGGACACTACCAGAATCTGGTCAAAGATCATCCTGCGGGGGTGCTGACGGAAACCGCCCTGTTCAACATCGCCGCCATTCAACACAACAACCTTCAGAACTTCCAGGCCGCCGTTGACGGCTACAAATCATATTTGGAAAGGTATCCAGAAGGGAAGAAAGCTCCAACGGCGATGTTCCTGGTTGGATTCCTTTACCACAATGAGCTGAAGAACTTGGATAGCGCACGGGCGTACTACCAGAGTTTCCTCTCCAAGTTCCCTGACCATGAGATGGCGACTTCGGCCCAGTTTGAGATTCAGAACCTTGGCAAGTCTCCGGACGAGATTCTGCCCAAGCCAACCGTTGCTGAAACAACGCCGGCGAAGTCCGAGAGCAGGGCGGCTGGCAAGCCGAAGAAGAATTGAGTGTCCGACGCCTACCGTCAATATCTTGAGCCACATGTCGTCTCGAAGCTGGCCAACATGGAGCTTCGGGCAAGGCTTGTGGTGGAGGGATTCATCACCGGCCTGCACAAGAGTCCGTACCATGGCTTCAGCGTGGAGTTCGCAGAGCATCGCCAGTACATGCCTGGCGATGAGATCAAACATGTTGACTGGAAGATTTACGGCAAGACCGACCGCTACTACATCAAGCAATACGAAGAGGAAACCAACCTCAAGTCATACATCGTCCTCGATGCCAGCCGGTCGATGGCGTACGCCTCAAAGGGTAACCTGCCCAAGATTCAGTACGCTTCGTTCCTCGTTGCTGCTCTTTCTTATATGATGATCAAGCAGCAGGATGCCGTGGGACTTGCTGTGTACGATGAGCGAGTCAACACCTACCTTCCACCACATTCAACAAAGGGCTATCTCCGGCAAATCCTGATCGCGTTGGAGAAGGTGAACGCAAGCCACAAGACAGGTGGTGGGAGGTCGCTGCATCAGATTGCCGACCGGATTAAGCGGCGTGGGTTGGTTGTGGTCGTCAGTGATTTGCTGGACAACCCCGATGATATTATTGCCGCTCTCAAACACTTCCGCCACAAGAAGAATGAGGTGATCGTCATGCACGTTCTCGACCCGCTGGAGAGGAGCTTTGCGTTCGAGACGGATGCGGAGTTCAAAGACATGGAGACCGACGAACATCTGATGACGCAGCCGTGGCAAATCCGGAAGTCGTACCAGCAAACGATGGCTGCATTCCTCGAACGCTTCAAGCGCGAGTGTCGTGAGAACTACGTGGACTACGTACTACTCGACACGGCAACGCCGTATGATGTGGCGTTGTTCCAGTACCTGAACAAACGAGAGTTGTTGGGGTAGAAGCAGGCAAGTTTGTCCGCTTCTGAGCTGTTGCCATGGTTCCTACCTGTTCATTCTGTTGTTCCTAAGTACACGCGTACGATTGTTCAAATCAACGGAGGTCAACATGAAGACTTATCTGATAAGACCATTCGTTCTGATTCTTCTTTTATCCCTCAGTTGCACAGGCCCGGTGGGACCGCAAGGTCCTGCGGGGGCAGGAGGGAATGAATCGCTAACCGATCCAAGCATTCAGCCGAGGATCATCTACACATCTCCCAGCAATAACAGTCAGGGTCCGTACCTTTCCAACCCTAACTTGATGGACTATGGCAACGTCGTGCTTCGGTTCAATAAAATAATGGATGCAGTTTCGCTTAAACGATCAATTGTCCTTAATGCGCCCGGCTCGGGTGCAAAGCTCGACACAAATGATGTGACATTTTTCGCTGGTGGAGACATTGTCCTGCTTATCTTGAGGGATTCCGCCTCAGCATTCACAACGATCCGATGGAAGGTAGGCCAGCAATATGTGATAGTAGTGCAGGCCTCGGCAAAAGACATTAACGGGAACACATTGGCGTCCGGGTTCAGGTTGTCGTTTACTCCTGAACCATTCTTCAGAATCAAGTCGTCGAGTCCTCAACCGAATGCGTCCAATGTACCTCCAGCAACGAGTGTTTCTCTTACCTTCAATAGTCCAGTTGATACGAGCTTCTTCTCAAGAATCCAGATTGCCCCTACGGTGGCTGGGGGATGGAGGTTGTCCTCGGGATCTACTTCTCCGCGTATCCACTTTGATCACATCGATTTTAGTTACAATGCGCAATACGAGATACTCATTCCGTCAGGCGCATCTGACATTTTCGGAAACAGACTTCCCCAAGAGTTTCGATTGGGTTTCACAACGGACGTATTTCGGATATCTTCCACCACCCCAGCATATGGGGACAGCCTTTTTGCCCTGGATGATCGCATCAGATTGAGTTTCAGCGGCTCATTGGATACCGCGACGATCCGAAGTGCGGTCAGACTCCTCCCATCGGCGAATCTCATGTTGTGGGTTCCATCATATGCACCAACATACGTTGATCTCTATCCTACTACAGAGTTCATTGCTGATACAACGTATACGCTTACAGTTGATACCTCCCTGCATTCCCTTTCCGGTATCAGATTGCCAGCTCCCTACTCGCTCACGTTCAGGAGTCCCTCCTTACGAGTCATCTACCATACTCCTGAAGCTGGACGGTTCGGTGTTTCAAGGAGGCCAACGATCTATTTCGTATTCAATGGCAAGATCGACACTTCATCGGTCAGATCGGCATTCTCAATCACAGGTGGTGTTGTTGGGACTTTCAGTATGCTCACATACAGTTCAAACGATTTCACGTTTGCTCCCTCTGTTCCCTTACAACCCACTACATTGTACACGGTTACGATTGGAACATCACTGCACTCGAAATATGGAGCAAGTTTGAAGTCGCCGTATACATTTTCTTTTACAACAGGACTTCAATAGGCCGAAGGAGATTGGCCTAGGCGCGTTCCTTCCTTTCTTGAACGTTCTGCTCTCTTATGAGTTCACGAGTTCAATGAGCAAGTGCAACACTATGGGATAAGATTTGCAATATTTG
>CAYHRX010000213.1:0-5998 GCA_964359075.1 uncultured Chitinophagales bacterium | reverse complement strand
CCAGAAGATCGCCCGTCCGCGGCAGATCTTTCTAGGCTCCGGTGAGCGTGATTATGTGGTGATGAGCAAGAGAGTCTGATGGTCTCTATCCTCCACTTTCTGAACGGCGAAATCAAGCGGCTCTCCATCAAGGAGTTTAGTCAGGTGTGCCGACAGCCCGAGGGCATACTGTGGGTTGACCTCGAAGACCCCTCGGATGCTGAAGAAGAAACGTTGCTGGTGTCGTTACTCGACATCCATCCTCTTGCCATCGAAGACTCGCAGCGCGGCAGGGAAGAGGAGGGACATCTTCCGAAGGTGGAGGACTTTGGCGACTACCTCTTCATCATCTTCAATCCTATTGAACGAAAGAACGGCACGGCTGAGGGAAGGCCGGCAGAGAAACTCGAGATCCGGACAACGCAGCTGAGCGCCTTTCTCTCCAAGCGGATGCTGGTGACACATCACTATCGTCCTCTTCGTTCAATCTCCTACGCGCTGCAAATGTGCGGAAAGAACCCGCAAACCCTTGGCCGTGGTCCGGACTTCCTTTTCCACCTCATCATTGATGACATCGTCGATAATTATACACCAATCCTCGATGCGATGGACGAGGCTATAGACTCCATGGAGGACGAGGTCTTCAAGAAGCCATCGCAGCAGTGTATGGTGCGCATCCTGCAGCTGAAGAAAGACATCATGATGGTACGCCGCATTGCTGCTTACCAGCGCGAAATGCTGAACCGGTTGTCGCGGGGCGAGTTCGGGCTCATCACGCGGGATGAGATGGTATACTACCGAAATGTGTACGATCACCTTGTGCGCATGACGGATCTTACGGACTCGTATCGCGATGTGGTGAGTGGTCTGCTGGACGCGTACCTCTCGGTCACATCCAACAACCTGAACCGGGTCATGAAGGTGTTGACCATTATCTCCACCATCTTCCTGCCGCTGAGTTTTATCACTGGGTTTTTCGGAATGAACTTCCGATTCCTCCCTGGCTCTGAGTGGGAGTACGGCGTGCTTACAGCGGCACTCTTCATGCTTGTTGTTGGACTTGGGATGCTCTGGGTGTTCAGGCGAAACAAGTGGATGTGAAGGGAGTGCTACTTTCCCACGAGGATAGCTGCTGAACCAAACATTGCATACGCGGGACACGCTTCAACTCCGTCCCATCAAAAAGCAGATGGGACTCAGAGTCGCGCCCGGCTTATTAAACAGCTATGAAGGGAACAATGAAGAGGATCGTTGTCATCGTGTCGTTGCTTGCTGCGTTGGGGGCCCCTACGGTTCAAGCCGAAGACGATGTGAAGAACATACGTGGGTATGGAAAGACAACGTGGGGCATGACGCCAGACGAGGTCTTGAAAGCTGAAGCGCCAGGGGCGGAGAAAGTTGAAAAGCCCGGAACCTTTGGTGATCTCATTGGCCACGTCGCTCTGCATGGAGTCCGGATCGGCAACAGTGAGTTCAATGTCGAGTTCTATTTTGATCCGGACAAGGGATTACAACACGTTGGCGTAACGAGCATTGAGGATCGGGACGCGAAGGCAAATGCGGTAACATTCTCCTTTCTTGAAAAGCTCTTCACAAAGGAATTTGGTTCTCCAACACGAAAGGAGGGCGCGGAAAGTCCTCGCGTTCTATGGGAGCTGCCAAACACGTCGATTCGCCTTTTGCATTTCAACATGCTGGGGACCAGCCTGGTGAAAGTCTCTTATATGCCGGCAAAAACGGGCAACGCCAACAAAAAGGGCTATGCCCTATCTGAGGACAACCCCGTAATGCTGGGCTCTCCTGAAGGCAGAAGTAGACCAAAGACGCTTTTCGCTTACATGGACAGACTTCAAGGTCCAAACGGCGAGAAGGTGACTTACCACCGGATAGGAACGTGTTGTGAATTCAAAACACCCCATGCCCTTTTTGGGACTGCAGGCATTCTGGAAGTTTGGGAAGTAACCTATGATGGACTGCCGAAACCTATGCGGTTGTATATCAATGTGTATGACCAGGGAGAAGTTCTTGCGCCTGAGGGACTGGCGCTCGGCGATTGAAGACAAGTCCGCACGGAGTTGTTGTTACACGGAGGTACTCGTGATGAACGACCCCGTCGGGGTCGGATGTTTGTAGAATGGGAATTCAACGAGAGACTAAGGCAACTCCGTAGGAGTTGAACACTTTGCTGTTGGATTCGGGATGCTCTGGGTGTTCAAGCGCAACAAGTGGATGTGAGTGTTGGACATTCAACGCACCGTACAGCAGCTCGTACTCACTGAGCAACGTCGTTCCTCCGGTCGTCGAAAAAACCCCTTGACATTTAGCCCCGAATCAACTAAACTCCTCTCGTAAGAACCCACGAGCAACACCCTTTCTTAACGAACCAGCCGACCCCTTAACGGTCGGACAACGGCTTTACCAGATCTTTGCATTACCAGGAGTCTCCTCAACCTTCAACCATTTGAAAGGGGAAGAGCCATGGCTACCATTCGAATCGGCACCTTTAACTGCGAGAACCTATTCCTTCGATACCGTTTCACCGGTCCATATGTCAAGCGCAAAAAGGGGGAGACCAACCAAGCCTACGAGTCGAGAGCAGCCAAGGAGCGGCAAGCCGCTTTGGTGACATTTGAGAAAGAAGGCTCAACACTGGAATGGCTTGCCCGCGACCTTCAGGACTTCTCTGCCATCACGCACACGCAACGTGCAGCCACTGCCGCCGTCATTGCTGACAACGACCCCGACATCGTGGCTCTCGTCGAAGTTGAGAGCATGGAGGCACTGCGAAAGTTCAACTCCTCCGCCTTCTTCAAGAAGAAACGCTTTCCCTACTTCATGCTTATCGACGGGAACGACCCACGCGGGATCGATGTGGCGCTCCTGAGCAAACATCCCGTCACACACCTTCGCTCTTACATTACGGACACCTACAAAACGCCCAAAGGTGCAACAGTTGAAACCTTCTCACGGGATTGCCTTGTTGCTCGCGTAGAGGTCGACAAGAAGCCAATCACGCTCTTTATCAACCATCTCAAGTCACAGTTTCAAGACAATCCGGGGCGGCGCAAGCAACAGGCGAAGCGTGTTGCTGAGATCGTGGAAGAAACATTTCCTCAGAATACTTCTTCGGCCAGGTTCGCCGTCGTCGGTGATTTCAACCAGGTGCCATCCGATGCGTCGCTGACACCGTTGTTGAGCAGGCAATGGCATGAGGACATCCTCAACCGTCTGCCTGCGCAGGATCGTTGGACGCATGTGTACGCAAAGAACAATGTCGTGAAGTCGGTCAGTCAGCTTGATTACATCCTTCTGTCGAAGTCACTTGCGGCAAAGATGAAGGGCAAGCCGATCATTGAACGCCGTGGCCTTGCCAGGTACAAGGGGCTCGACAAGTTCTATCCTGACACGGCACCTCGCATCAAGAACGTCGACAAGCCTGGCTCCGAGGCCTCCGATCACTGTGCCGTGTTTGTGGATGTGGAGGTGTGAGCGGTAATGGCCAGAGCATTCCCGTCCGGGAACACTGCGTTCCTCGTCATCCACGGCATTGGCGAACAACGTCCGTTTGAAACGCTGGACAGTTTTGCCATAAACCTGGTGAAGCATCTCAGGCACTCGTACGAACCGTTCGCGGTCGAACACAAAATCACCGAGCGCACGGGAGGGGGCGGCGCAGCGTGGACTGAGAGCTACGTCCGACTGAAGCCAAAGGCGGGTGGAGGTGTCATTGACGTGCATGAGTACTACTGGGCATACATTACTGAGGAGAAGATTACAGTACCGGAGGTGTGGGAGTGGGTGAGAAAGACATTGGATGCCACCAAACGGTTCTATGGTAGGAATCAGGAACTGCAGAAGAGATATGAAGATCGAAGGAAGACGGGTCGCTTTCCGCTTGCGACAGTGTCATGGCTTCTGGGATTTGCTTCCTTCATCTTCCCGATTGCGCAGCTTGTGCAGTTTGTGGCCACTCCTGTCCTGCCGGTTCTCCCGAAGTGGCTGCAATCGGCATGGCAGTGGATACTGAAGAAGATCGGCTGGGTAATTGTTGGGTATATTGGTGATGTCGCCATCTACACGACGACCGATGTCAAGTCGAAGCACTACAGATTCCGCCAGCAGATCCTGAAGGAATGCCAGGCGCTTCTGGACGGCATTCTCCGTAATGATGGCTATGATCGGGTCGTCATAGCGGGCCACTCGCTGGGCAGTGTTGTTTCCTACGATACTCTGAACAGGATCAACATCAAAGCGAACCTGCCGAGCGGAGCAACGCTTCCTCTCAACAAGCTGGCAGGATTGATTACGTTCGGATCTCCTCTTGACAAGATAGCATTCTTCTTCCGTGAACACACCAAAGCACATGAGTACGTTCGCCGGCAGATTAGATCTCACTTGAACTCGTTCAAAGCCCGGGCGCTTGATCTCCAGCCAAATGACGAAGTCCTCGCAAATCCGATCACTCCCAAGCTCGACGATCTCCCCTGGGTGAACTACTACAGTATGCGTGACCCGGTGAGCGGCCATCTAGACTTCTACAAGATCGATCCAAAGGACAATGTTGTCCTCGATCTTCCCGAGCGGTGGGGAGTTGCCCATGTCGGTTACTGGACACACGAACCTTTCTACAACGATATCGCTCAACGATTTCTCTGAGTCAACAGAGCCCGGAGGCACGCCTCAACATGCGAGAGGTCAGTGTGAACCGATGCCAAGAGATAGGAGGAGACTGAACCATGATCACTGCAGCAACCAAGCGTCTTATCGAGAGGGTCGTGAATGTGTTTGAGACTGGCACGCCCGACGGGAAGTACGATCTCCTCGTAGTCTATCCCGATGGCAAGAACGGTTCACGCCAAATCACCTACGGTCGGAGCCAGACAACAGAGCAAGGGAACCTGAGCAAACTCCTCATGCTCTATATTCAGAAAGGCGGGATGTTCGCCGACAAGTTCGCCCAATACATGGACAGAGTGGGAAGGGTGCCGCTTGTTGACAACGCGACGTTCAAAGGCCTTCTCAAGACAGCGGCGCAGCAGGACCCGATCATGAAGGCGTCGCAAGACGAGTTCTTCGACCTTGTGTACTACACACCGGCGCTGCAATTTTTTGAGAGCAATGGATTCACATTGCCGCTCAGCCTCCTTGTCATCTACGACAGCTACATCCATTCGGGCGGAGTCCCTCGTTTTCTCAGGAAGCGCTTCGGCGAATTCCCTCCTGCCTCCGGCGGCGACGAGAAGAAGTGGACGACCTGGTACGTCGACATCCGTCACCAGTGGCTGAAGTACCACACCAATCCTTTGTTACAGAAGACGATCTACCGAACTCAGTGCTTCAAGGACCAGATCGCCGCCGCCAACTGGAATCTCGAGAAACTCCCGATCATGGCGAATGGGGTAGCCGTGAATTGATGGTGTCCGCTGCCAATCTCCCTAACAGAAAGGATGATCGACAATGCCTCCCATAAACCGTGACTCAGCCAAACAGTGCGTCAGAGGTTCTTTGAAACGGATTTCGCAGTTCAACGGAGATTGTGAGTCATTCACCTTCAACCATTGGCACGATTTCCACAAGAGGGTTTTCATCAACCTTGTCGCTGCTTGCGTCAGCGCCAAGGGGAGCCGGATCGTTCTCAATGAAACGATGATCGAGAATCATCCCACAGTCGGATCATTCATTGATTACGTCACGGCCAATGCGGTCTACTTGGGTGAACCGCGACCCGATCTTCAGGAATCACAGGGCGATCTTCACTGATCAGCCTCGAAAGGAATGGAGCTTCCTATGCCTCGAACACGATGCCGAGTCGCAACTTTAGTTGCTGCTGTGTTGTCATGCTATCCAGCGGTTGCAGACGAATTAGTGGTTAGTCCTGACAAGATTCGAGTACGTGTGATGGTCGGAACAACATCTGCCTTCACAGGTATCGCTTTTGAGATTCATCTGGAACAGGTTATCCCTATCGGACAGGCCATCGATCAGGAGGACTTTGTAACTATGAAGGGTCACCTTCCAC
>CAYHRX010000212.1:0-6024 GCA_964359075.1 uncultured Chitinophagales bacterium | reverse complement strand
GGGTCGGGAGGATCGATGCGGTAGTGCTTGCGCTCGTATGCCTCGACCAGCGTCACGAGAACATCCAGTCGATCACCCCGAGGCGTCTTGGGCTTTGCATCCATCAGTTTGTCGATCTGTGCGAGTGCTTGCTCGCAGTCTTTTTTTGTGCGGATAGGTTTGATGTTCATGGTCAGATCTCCTTCACATTGATGGCATCATACTCGACGTGAGTTCCAATAAATCGGATGTACATGACTCGGTAATGGTAGTTGACTCCTACAACGAGACGATAGGTGTTTCCTTTTATGTTGAACACAACCCTGTCGCTCGAGACAATGCTGGCCGACGCGTACGCAGCCTTCAGTTCTTGCGGCGTCTTCCAGTCGGCTCTGCGAGCGTCGTCATACCATTGCCGCAGAGGATGCTCAGCGGCCGGATGTTTCTTCCAAAACTACTTCAACGTTCTGAGGGCAATGATTCTCACGGTTCAATATAGACATTTCCCAATATGGGAACAATAGACCCACAACAAAGCTCGGTGGTCTTCCGGCGAGTCGTCTCGCGAAACACTCAGTGGCAGCCACTAGCGCAACGCCTGTGGATGGCGTTGAAGAGCCTTCGCTCAGGACAAGGCCTTGTTGATGTGAAGAAGTTGGTTTTGCTTCGTTGAATGCGAACTGGGTCGCGCGAGTTTTTCAACAGCCTTCTATGCGTAAGGGCGACTCGCCGCCCGCCTGCCGGACGGGCAGGAGTCGCCCCTACAACTTCTGTTTCACTCCACCGCGACGGCGTGTCTCCGATGGAATGAGTGCGCCCGCTCTTTGAGCAGGAACTTGTTGAGCACGTCTTCCAGGTCGGGCTTCGTTATCTCTTCCAGTGAATACTTCACACGCACCGACGGCTTCTTGATGTGGATGATGCGGCGGAGATCAATCGGCGTCCCAATCACCACGGCATCGCACGGAACGTGGTTGATCGTGGTTTCGAGGTCTTTCATCTGATGCTCGCCGTACCCCATCGCCGGCAGCAACGCACCGGTTGATGGGTACTTCGCGTAAGTCTCTGCAATAGACTTCACCGCGTATGGCCGAGGGTCTACAATCTCCCTGGCGCCGAACGTCTTTGCGGCGAGCACACCCGCCCCAAACGTCATCTCGCCGTGAGTGAGCGTGGGACCATCCTCAACAACCAGCACTCTCTTTCCCCTGATCACATCTGGGTTTTCCACCGCAATCGGCGACGCCGCTTGTATGATAAGGGCATGAGAGTTGATCGAGCGGACGTTTTGGATGACACGGTCGACGTTCTCACTGTGCGCCGAGTCGACTTTGTTCACAATGATGACATCCGCCAGCCTGACGTTCGTCTGGCCGGGATAGTATGTCATCTCATGACCTGGCCGGTGTGGGTCCACGACGGTAATGGTGAGGTCGGGCTTGTAGAACGACATGTCGTTGTTTCCACCATCCCAGATGATAACGTCGGCTTCCTTCTCAGCCTGACGGAGTACTGCTTCATAGTCCACACCTGCGTAGATGACCGTTCCCTCCACAATATGCGGCTCGTATTCTTCCATCTCTTCGACCGTGCATTTGTGTCTGTCGAGATCCTCAAGGGAAGCGTACCGCTGTACCTTCTGCTTGACGAGGTCGCCGTAGGGCATCGGGTGCCGGACCGCGACAACTTTCTTTCCCATGGTTCTCAGGTAGCTGCACACCTTACGCGAGGTTTGGCTCTTACCTGATCCCGTCCGCGCGGCAACTACTGCAATCACTGGAGCTTTGGATTTCAGCATCGTATGCTGTGAGCCCAGCAGTTTGAAGTCAGCGCCGTGCGCCATCACCAGCGAAGCCTTATCCATCACATACTGGAAACTGACGTCGGAATACGAGAACACAACCTCATCAATTCTTAGTTCGTTAATTAGACGAGGCAGGTCCGGCTCGGGATAAATCGGGATGCCTTTTGGATACAGCTCGCCAGCAAGTCGTGAGGGATATTTTCGGCCGTCGATGTTTGGAATCTGGGTGGCCGTAAAAGCAACGACTTCATACTTCTTATTCTTCCGGAACACGGTGTTGAAATTATGGAAGTCCCTTCCTGCAGCTCCCATAATAAGAACTCGTATGCGTGTCATCAGTTATCTCCTTGTGGATGCGTGACCATGGTTGAATAGCAAATTCTAGGGCCAGTCGAATTCGGCGACGTCTTGATGTGCTACGATGCGTGTTCCAGCCTCGCCCCCAATTGCCTTGAGGAGGTGTTCTGCATCGGTAATCACTGCTTCCTTTCCACCTCGCTCAAGGTAGGTCATTGCTGCATGGATTTTCGGGCCCATGCTTCCTTCGGGGAACTGTCCTTCGCCGAGGAGTCTGACGCACTCATCTAGCGTAAGGTGCGGCGCTGCGTGCTGCGTCGGCTTTCCGTAGTCGATGTACACATATTCTTCGCCGGTGGCGATGGCAAGAACGTCCGCTTCCAGTTGGCTGGCAAGGATTGCGGAAGTCAGGTCCTTGTCGATGACGGCCTCAACTCCTTTAGAGATGTCGTGGTCGTTGAATACGGGGATGCCTCCTCCTCCTCCCGCAATCACCACAAGCCCCCGATCAACACAGGCGCGGATTGCTTCCAGCTCGATGATCTCTTTTGGCTGCGGAGATGGTACGACACGCCGGAAGCCGTGCGGCTGTTCCACCATCGTCCATCCAAGCTCATGCTCGTATCGTTCTGCTTCCGCTTTCGTCAGGTACGGTCCAATAGGTTTTGTGGGATGTGTGAAGGCCGGATCATCCTTGTCGACACGGACTTGCGTAATGAGTGTGGCGATAGGAACGTGAAGCCTTTCCTTCTGCATCATCTGCCACATGGCATACTGTAGCACGTACCCGATCTCGCCTTGCGTCGCGGCCAGACAGCAATCGTACGGCATGCGATAGGCATACGCCGCGGACACTTCCGAGCGGATCAGTGCCGCCCCGATCTGCGGCCCGTTTCCGTGCGTCAGCACCACGCGATAGCCCGTTTTGATCAGCTCGACCACAGTGGAGGCAGTCTCCAATGCGTGCTCGAACTGATGTTCTGCGAGGCCGCGCTCGCCTGTTCTCATGAGGGCGTTGCCGCCAACGGCGACAAGGACCAGCTTCGACATGTTAACCTCCTAACAGTTCCAACATGATTGCCTTTTCAATGTGTAGACGGTTCTCTGCTTCCTGGAATACTACCGAGTTCTTCGAATCAATCACTTCATCAGTCACTTCCTCACCTCTATGCGCGGGTAGGCAATGCATGAAGAGCGCATGCTGCTTTGCGTGGGAGAAAAGCTCCTTGTTCACTTGATATGGCTTGAAAATGGTGCGTCGTTCCTCTGCTTCTTTTTCCTGTCCCATGCTGATCCATGTGTCCGTGTACACCATATCCGCCTTTTCGGCCGCATCGACGGGATCGGTCTCGACAACGATCGTGGCACCGGTTTCTTTTGCTATCGCCAGTGCGCGGCTGACGGCGTCTGATGATGGCTTGAAGTCTCTTGGTGTTGCGACATGCAGGTGTGCGCCGAGCTTCGCTGCCGCCAGCATGAGTGAGTGAGCAACATTGTTTCCATCGCCAATGTAGCTGAGTTTGAGCCGCTTGATGTCTTTCTTGATTTCCTGAATCGTAAAGAAGTCTGCCAACGCCTGGCATGGGTGTTCGAAATCAGTTAAGCCATTGATGACCGGCTTCGAGCAGTGCTGGGCAAAGGTCGTACACACGTCGTGACCAAACGTGCGGATCATGATTCCATCCACCATGCGCTCAAGGTTCTTTGCCACGTCATAGATGGACTCGCGCTTGCCAAGGTTGATCTCTTGCGGCGATAGATATACAGAGTCACCGCCAAGCTGCTTGATGCCGACATCGAATGTCGTGCGAGTGCGTAGCGAAGGCTTCTCGAATATCAGGGCCATGATCTTGCCGTCCAGTACCTTGCGGTACTTGAGTGGATGCGCTTTGATATCGGCAGTGAGACGGAAGAGGCGCTCAATATCTCCCGTTGTCAGATCGTCAACGGAAAGCAGGTCTTTCCCGCGAAGGGGGGAGCGTTTTGACTTCGTGTGTTTCGCACGATGCGCATGGACGGATGTTCTCACAGAAAAACCTCCTTGGTTATCGGTTACTGGCTCGGTTTGACCTACGGCCCCACCAAGCAATGCGCCTCAAACGGCATGCCCAAGCCCCCATTTAACCTATTGAGGGATTTCACGGCTCGAATAAGGGATCGAGAAGGCGTTTCTCAGAAATAGAAAAGGTGATGGAGAGTTTGAGAAAGGCGGATGGGATGAAGGTGCTGAACTTTTCAGCAAAACAGGAGTCTATTGTCCTTAATCCTCAGATGAGCGGAGTCGAAAACCCCATAGAACAAACTTAGCCACGAAGCCCTGCCTGGCGGCGGTGTAGTTCTTCAACATTTCGGGAACACGAGTCATGTATTCCCAAAGGAACCCCTCCGGCGGTGGTTCGTTAAGAGGCTTTCATCCGAGCTTCTATAGACGCGGTTGAAAACCCATCAAAAGAGAATTTAACCGCAGAGATCGCAAAGAGCGCAGAGTAAATGATTGGAATAGAGACAGAAAACAAAAATTTTCTTCCTCTGTGACCTCGGCGTTCTCTGCGGTTAAGCTTTTCAACTGCGCTTCTATTGCTCCGGTTGAAAACCCAAGCGCGGGCCTGTCTGCGGCAGGTAGGAAACGCAAAGACCGCGGAGAAACAGAACAGCTCTGCGGTGAAGTTCTCACGCGCAGGGTTCCCGTCCTAGGAGTCTGTCCGAGTAACAGATTTTTCCAAAATTCTTAGGGACATATCCCCACATGGAATGCTATTCACCTGATTCGCGAACTTCGATTCCCCCTGTTCGATGGATAAGCGGCAGAAGTAAACAATGAATCCCCACTTTGGAGTTGCTCGATCATTACTCGGACAGACTCCTAGAAGATGGATGCAACGCCGATCGTGAACCTGAATCGCTCGGGAGAGCTTGATCTCCAGGTGCAGTCCGCACGAAACACCTCAAAGATTCTACTGATGCTGAAGCCCTCTTCAAGGTACCAGCCATCAGTAATGTTGCGCACGGATGATTGGGCGCTCCAAGTTCGCGCAGCCTCGGCATGAACAACGAATTCTATGTTGTTCTCGTAGAGGAAGGGAATGCCGAGGGCAAGAAAGGGGAGACTCCGGAAGTTGTGTTCAACGTTGAGTGCGATGTAGCTCGTTCCGCTGAATTCTTTCACATCCATTGCTCGCATAACACCGAATGGTGCATAACCACTGGAGCTGCTTTCGAGATCGAAGGCACGTTGTGGTGGAAGGTCTCCGGTTGAAACTCCCCCAGCCAGTCTGAGACGAAGCGTTGGAGGAAGCAGATGGCTACGACCAAACGTTGGAAGCGATAGGGTGCTTACAAAATGGGATCGAATGAAGTCAGCAAAACCGCCCGCGAGTTCAACCGAAGCTTCTGCAAAGTTTGGGACAACCAGATCCAGCGGCACCGATGCTTGTCCAACACGAATGTCAACCCGAACGCTGCGCAGGTCACCGTTGGCGACGCGTGGGTTCAGTCGGTACGAGCTGGACTTTGAAAGAAGACTGTAGTTGGTCGTCTGGGGAACCGACCGGTGAGTCTCATGGATGTACGAGAAACCAAGTGTGAAGATAGACGAAGGCGTTGATGTGAGGAACGCTCGCCAACCCCACGCCTTGAAGTAATCGTGATAGTCATTCTTGTCCAGTAGGGAGGTAAAGGAATTGAAGAAGGGTCCGATAAGGCCTTGGTCTGGTCGGTGAGCAACCCTCCGGTAGAATTCTGCGCCGATGCCAAGCTTTCGTTTGTCTGATGTGAACAATGTTGCACTGAGGTGATACTTTGTCAAGTCGTCTGAGGAGCCATAGGAGATGCCACCTGAGAAAGTAGCAATTCGCACCAGGTCATCGAGAGTTGCATGCGCTCCAATGTGCAACCCTTCCACTCTGTTGAAATACACATCCATGTAATCGGCAACGGACAAGACG
>CAYHRX010000211.1:1184-6029 GCA_964359075.1 uncultured Chitinophagales bacterium | reverse complement strand
CATTGTTCGTTCTTTTGAATAACTTCTCGCCAAGTGCGTACATCGTATCCGGGTTAGAACGGTAGATATCAATTGCTGAAATCGGAAAACCTTCAGTGCCAGCGGCAAGCCGCCATTGTGGTTGAGCAAACACGGTTGCGTTCATGATTAGGATGAGCAAGAAGAGTAAAGGTCGAGGGATTTGTCGTGAGTTCATTTTATCACCTTCGGTTTTGTATCTAAATGTCTGTCTCCTGGGTTCTCCTTCGTGCCGCCGTGCGTGTTGCATAACATCTTCAATAGCGTACCATGAGGTGCGTTGTTGCCACACATCCCGTTGGCTAATTGCACCAGGGTGCGTTTATTCCGTTTTTGGTTTCATCATGTGACTTCTTCCTGTCTCATGGAACGATGTGGAGGCTATCTGGATAGACACGAATGAAGAGATCGTCGCCAAGAATCAGCCGACAGTGTGCAATCCTCACCTCTTCCTCTGAGTACTCGGGATGGCGGTGACGAATGCCCATTCGTTGCAGTTCACGGCGCATGTCATTCAGTTCGGATGCAATGCGGAACCTCTGTTCAGGAGACATGCGACGATAGATTTCAATCTGCAATCGATCTGCTTCAGGGGTCGTATCGAGTGGTATTGCGCTTTTGATCATATTCAGTCACTCATCCTGTCAAGTACTCTTCCCAGTGAATGAACCAGGATCTGGTTCTGCTCTTCTGTGCCTATCGTAATGCGGAAACAGTGGGGGAGGCCGAAGGCTTTCAGCGGACGAATGATGACACCCAGCTTCAACAACTCGTCGTACACATGATTGACTGCAGACTCACTTGCAAGCGGCACCATGACGAAGTTGGCATCGGTGGGAACAACCGTCAGCTCCAATGCCTTCAGTGCCGGGACAAGAAACCGCTTGCCCGCAGCGTTCACTTCCAGCGAACGCCGGACGAAGCTTTCGTCTTTCAATGCCGCCATGCCCGCCGACTGTGCCAGCGTGCTCGGCTCGAAAGGCAGCTTTACTTTCAGGAGGTTCGAGATCAGTGCGTCATGTGCAAAGCCATAGCCAATCCGTACGCCGGCAAGTCCGTAGATTTTGGAAAAGGTTATCAGCGTGATGACGTTATCGTATCGGTACTGCATCGAGTCGGGGTAGTTGGGGTTGCCCCGAGCGTACTCGAAGTATGCCTCATCGAGAATGATGAGCACGTGGTCGGGGACCTGCTTCATGAACTCATCAAACTCCGCCTTCGTGAAGGTCGTGCCCGTCGGATTATTTGGGTTGGCAAGATAGATGATTTTCGTGTGCTCGTTGATGGCCGCTGCAATAGCCTTCAGGTCGAAGTGGTAGTCCTTCAGCGGGACAAGTGTCAATTTCACGCCACGAGAACGCACGAGGACATACAATCCGATGAATGTCCCCTCAGCAGTCAGCACCTCGTCGTCATCGCAGAGGAACGCCCGCACGATGTTGGACATGATGCCTTCCGAGCCACTACCTGCAATCACGTTGCCAACCCTGAGCCCGTACTGCTGAGCGAGCACTTCACGCAGATCAAGTCCACCGTTAGGGTAGAGGTTAAGCACGTCGAACTGTTCCTTCATTGCCTCCAGTGCAAGTGGAGACGGGCCGAGAGGATTCTCGTTTGACGCCAGCTTGACTATATTCGTGATGCCCAACTCCCGTTGGAGCTCGGAGATCGGTTTGCCGGGTTTGTACGGCTCGAGTGATTCGATGTATGGAGGAACAAGAGGCATGCGGATGTATGCACAGTCTCTAGAAATGTAGTCGGAAAGCCCAGAGTTCAAAAACTAACCACGAACACACCAAGACACGAAGTTGGAATTAATCAAAAGTGGCCGGCAAGCTCATACCTCAAACTCCTTCGTGCCTTGGTGACTTGGTGGTTTTCTTTCTTACGGTGTTTTCATCCGAACTTCTAGGCAAAAGATAGTGAACCTGTACGCGAATTGCAACGCTTTGTAGTGTCTCACTTTGGATTTTGCCTATGCACAACAGTCACCTTGAGCGGAGTCGAAAGGTGACACGTGGTCGTATGACAGGCTTCGACTTCGCTCAGCCTGACGTGGATTCGCAAACTGAGACACTACCCAACGCTTGATTAGCAAGTGGGATCTTGGTAGATTTGCCACGCTGTGTTCTATTCCAAATACGAAATGCAGGCATGATCCCACTACGCGACGTTAACAAATCGAAGACCATTCCGTTCGTCAACTACATCCTCATTGCCGCTTGCGGGCTCGTGTTTCTGCTGGAGAGTTCCATGAGTGAAGAGAGTCTGGGCCTCTTCATCCATCGGTTTGCCGTGAACCCCGAGCGAGTCTCGGGGGTCGTCTTCCAGCACCATTTATCCATCTATCCACTCATCCCGCTGGTCACTTCAATGTTCCTTCATGGTGGCTGGATGCATCTTGTCGGGAACATGCTTTACCTGTACGTCTTCGGTGATAACGTTGAGGACAGGATCGGACATCTTGGATATCTCTTCTTCTATCTCCTGTGTGGGATCGGGGCTTCGATCGTGGAGGTGTACTTTCACCAGGACTCCTCGGTGCCATTGCTCGGGGCAAGCGGTGCAATCGCAGGAGTGCTCGGGGCGTACTTCTTGCTCTTCCCAAGGGCGAAAGTCCTGACGCTCATCCCGCTCTTTGTCTTCTTCCCTGTGGTGGAGCTCTCAGCGTTCTTCTTCCTCGGCATCTGGTTCGTTATGCAGTTCATCAGCGGCGCGCTCGCCTACGGCGCCGATGTCTCTGGCGGTGTTGCCTGGTGGGCACATGCTGGAGGGTTCCTGGTTGGGGCGGTGCTGCTGCCGGTATTCCTCTTTCTCAGAAGGTCCTAGAAGCACGGTTGAAAACCCATCAAAAAAAGAATTTAACCGCAGAGACCGCCGAGAGCGCAGAGAAAAGAATTGGAATTAGGAACAAAAAAAATATCCTTTCTCCGCGACCTCTGCGTGCTCTGCGGTTCAGGCTTTTCAACTGCGCTTCTAGTCTTGACTCTCGTTCCAAACTCCCGTACTTTTTCAACAGTGCTTATCTCCGAATGCTTCCCCCGGATAGTCACAGTCAATCTCATTTAGTAAAGAGAGGTCTCATCATGCGGCGTTCCCTTGTTTCTCTTCTCATGCTTTGTATCTTCGCTCTCGCAGAATCCATCTCAGCTTCCAGGCCTTTCACGAGGTCATCATCAAGCCCGTGGATGGGGTGGAAAGAGGAAGACATCGTTCCCGGCATAGTGATGGTGAAGTTCGAGCGAGGAGTCAGTGTTGCCGAAGGCTCGACGCTTACAAGCTCGGAGACACTCACGCGGATACTTGCACGGGCCGGGGTTTCGTCGCTCGCGCAGACATTTCCGTCAGTCCCACCGGCAACCGACCAGGAGATTGCAGAAGGGAAAGAGGATCTGTCGAGGATCTTCTATGCATACATCCCAAACAGCCTTGACCCGAAGCTTGTCGCACGGGAGTTGAGCATGTCTGATGAGATTGAGTTCGCGGAGCCGAAGCGGCTCGCGCACGTGCTGGACACGCCGAACGATCCACAGGTGCCCAATCAAACTCCGGCGTTTACGCGCATGAACTCGTTCAACGGTTGGACGATTGCCAAAGGCGATTCCAATGTCGTCATCGCAACGGTGGATGGGGGAACCTACTGGCAGCACGAAGACCTCATCACCAACCTTTGGATCAACACGCCGGAAGACATCAACGGCAACAGGAGATTCGACCTCGGGCCTCCTCCGGCAGGTGATGAAGATGGGATTGATCAGGATGGCAACGGAAAGGTTGACGATGTGATTGGCTGGAACTTCACCAACAACTCCAACAACCCTCGTGGACTTGCCGGTACTCCTTCCAACGCAGACCATGGAACGAACACTGCAAGCATGTTCGGTGCACGGACAAATAACGGCATAGGCATGGCGGGATCGAGCTGGAATTGTAGATTAATGCCGGTCTGCGCGTCATCCACAACGGACCTTTACATCCAGTATGGTTATGAAGGAATCGTCTATGCGTACCAAAAAGGCGCGAAGGTTATCAACTGCAGTTGGGGAGGAGCGGGCGGAGCCTCGTCGTTTGAACAGAGCGTGATCAATGCCGCGCTACAGGCAGGCGCGCTTGTTTGTGCTGCGTCCGGCAATGGCGGACCGGATCAGGTGGGAGATAACAACGACCTTCTGCCTCACTATCCTTCAAGCTACGCGGGTGTGCTGGGAGTAGGAGCAACTCAATCGACTTCGGATGCAAAAGCGTCTTTCTCGAATTACGGAGTCACCGTTCCCGTGTATGCGCCGGGAGTGAATATTCTCGGCGCGAATAACAGCGGTGGATACAGCCAAACATTCATGAGCGGGACTTCCTTCTCAACTCCTCTGGTTGCCGGTCTCGCCGGCATCGTTAAGTCTCTCCACCCAACCTGGACTCCCCGCCAGGTTGCAACACAAATCCGGGTTACGGCGGATTCGATAGATGGGGTCTCAGGAAACGCAGGCTTCTCAGGCAAACTCGGCCGTGGCCGCGTGAACTTCGCCCGAGCGCTCAGCGAGTCGCACCCCGGCATCGAGATTACAAACGCGACAATTGTGAACCAGCGAGGAAGCAACCTCTTTCTCCCGAACGATACCATCATCGTGACGCTTACAGTGCAGAACATTCTCTTCACCGCAGCCAACAATCTCTCGTTCACTGCAACGCCTTCGGATATCGTACTGACAGTTCTCAATGGCACAGCCAGCGCAGGCAACCTTGCGGCGGGTCAGCAGGCAACGCTGACGCCGTTTCGTTTCAGAGTCGGGGCAATGACCACAGCCAAAGACGTCGTCCTGAAAATCACCT
>CAYHRX010000211.1:0-1084 GCA_964359075.1 uncultured Chitinophagales bacterium | reverse complement strand
CGTTTCAGAGTCGGGGCAATGACCACAGCCAAAGACGTCGTCCTGAAAATCACCTGGCTCTCGAACACCAACGACCGTGATGCGTTTGCGTACAAGGTGACGGTCTTCCCGTCAACACCGCAGTGGGAGTCGCAGGTCAGCCCAACGCAGACCGGCCTGTTCAGTGTGAAAGCGGTGAACTCGAACATCGTCTGGGCATCGGGAGGAAATGGCAGCGCTACAGCTCCCGTCGTCATCCGGACGACCAACGGTGGCACGAACTGGATACTTGCTACCGGCAACCTCGCAGGCGTTGATGCCTACTGCGTTACAGCACTTGATGAGAACCGCGCGTGGATTGGGACGGGCAATGGGAAGATCTTTGCGACGACGAACGGCGGAACGACCTGGACTGAGCAAACCTATCCCGGCACGCAAAGTCCATTCATCGATGGAGTATGGTTTGTGGATGCGAATAACGGGTACGCGATGGGCGATCCACCCGGTGCAGGGAACAATCGCTACATCGTGCTGAAGACAACCAACGGTGGCGCAACATGGGCGCACACTGCAACCGAGCCCCTTGGTGGCAGCAATGAAGCTGGTTGGAACAATTCATTCTGGGTCACGGACATCAACCATATTTGGTTCGGATCAAACTTGAACAAGATATGGCGGTCAGCCGATGGCGGTGCGACGTGGCAATCGGCATCCAGCGGAAGTGCCTTCAGCTTTGCGGTGTCGTTCAAGGACAACAACAACGGTATGATCGGACACCAGAGCGGACTGCTGCAGCTCTCGACAAATGGTGGTGCATCGTGGTCGAGCATTTCAAGTCCGGCGACAGGAGTGTTCGGCATTTCCTATGTTCCTGCTACCAACTTTGGATGGTTCACATCCGGAACCAATCCGTATCGCACAACGAACAACGGAGCAAACTGGACCCAGCAGACACTCTATCCATTTGCAGGCACGATCGACCACATCAGCTTCCCCGACACGAGCAACGGTTGGGTTGTAACATCAAGCGGGGAAGTGCTGCGCTACCGGCCTGCCGGCTCTACAGGTGTTGGGCCAACGGCAGATGGAGCTGTTCCTGTGGAGT
>CAYHRX010000210.1:4847-6045 GCA_964359075.1 uncultured Chitinophagales bacterium | reverse complement strand
TATTTGTCAAGCCGGTATTGACTGCAGTCCAGCTTGTGCCGTTGTTGGTGGAAAGAAAGACGCCACCGCCCCAAGTCCCGGCAAAGAGATCCGGGCCGCTGACGGCAAGAGCAATAACAATAGTATTTGTCAAGCCGGTATTGACTGCAGTCCAGCTTGTGCCGTTGTTGGTGGAAAGGGAGATTCCGTTATAAGTCCCGGCAAAGAGATTAGCGCCGCTGACGGCAAAAGCATAAACATCATTATTTGTCAAGCCAGTATTGACTGCAATCCAGCTTGTGCCGTTGTTGGTGGAACGAAAGACGCCGCCACCACCAGTCCCGGCAAAGAGATTCGTGCCAGAGACGGTGAAACATCGAACTACACCGTAGAACTGTGAAGTGGGTTGGATCCATTGGGCATGCAATGGTATCGTAGTGGTGATTAGGCTAAACACCGCAAAGAGGAATCTGCCAGACCGGACAAGTCGAAAACTGTTTTTCATATGTTTCTCCTTTCGTGCAATGGTGAAATGCAATTGCAGCTAACTACGGTACCTACGCAACTCGTATCCCGTCGCCTACATACCCGCATCACTTTCTGGTCTTCTAGTTTCTTCAATCGTCTCTTCACCAGCAAACACGCCCCGATGGCACCTGCATACAATAGTCGCTTGCACGCACGGTCAGTCCTCTTTCGTTCCGAAGCCAATGGGTCTCCGCTTCGGCTCCGGCAGCGCTGGTGGGTCAATGAGAACCATGATCCGCTGAAGGATGCCGACAATCGCAGTTTCGTGGACGTTGAGACGCTTTTTCAACTCCCGTTCGAGTTCCGATAGTTTGCGTGACAATTCCCGGTTGTCTCTCAGGAAGCTCCGCATTTTCACAAATGCCCGAACTACAAACACACTCATCTGCACCGCACGTTTGCTGTTCAGGATGTTTGCCGCCATGATGGCGCCATGTTCAGTAAAAACATAGGGCAACGTCCTCCGACCGCCTCGACCGCTCTTTGATATCGCAAATTGCGATGTCAAAACCTCATACTCCTTCCCGGTCAGGCGGAACATGAAGTCTTCGGGAACTTCTCCTTGTTCCTTTTGACCGCTTCATTGAATCGAAATGTCGGGATTCCATAGATCCTCGCGAGATCGGAATCGATGATCACCTTCTCACCACGAACGGTCAAGATCATGGACTCGAGCTTCGGCATGACTTGC
>CAYHRX010000210.1:0-4837 GCA_964359075.1 uncultured Chitinophagales bacterium | reverse complement strand
GTTCTTACCTCACATACTTCATGTCCGCAACTCGTATCCACCACCTACGCACCCGCCATCTCCTTCTGCACTTCAAGTTTCTTCAATCGTCTCTTCACCAGCAGGCACGCGCCAATCGCTCCAGCATATTCCGAGTCCTCGCACACGTTCAAGTGCTTTCCGATTTTTTGCTCAAGGGCTTTCACCATGCCGGCGTTCTTCGTAATGCCGCCCGTGAGCGTGACTTCTCCGTCAGTCGCAACCTGACGCAACATGGCAACGATCCTATCAGAGATTGAAAGCTGGGCGCCCATAAGGATGTCTTCAACCGGGTAGCCGGTCGTGACGAGGTTAATGACTTCGGACTCAGCCAGAACCGCGCAGATGGAGCTGATAGCCTGAGGATCCTTTGACCGCAGCGAAAGCGAACCGATCTCCTCAAGGTCAAGCTCAAGTCCCTTTGCTACACGTTCGAGAAACCTGCCAGCTCCCGATGCACACTTGTCGTTCATCTTGAACTTCATGACACGTCCATGCTCGTCGATGCGCATGGCCTTGGCATTCTGCGCGCCGACATCGAGGATGCTGACCGTATTGGGGAACAGATACTTCGCCCCCATGGCATGACAGGAAATGTCGGTAATCTGGATCTGCCGCATCGGCGCCTGGTAACGGCCATAGCCCGTTGACGCAACATAGAACACATCCGATGTCTTCAGTCCGGACCGATTGCATGCTTCCTCAAGCGCCTTCTCCGATGCCAGGCCAAGGTTGTGGCCCGTGAGCAGCGTTGCGCGGCCAGCGACAGTGTTCGCCGCAACATCGAACACCGTACACTTCGTCATCCGTGTGCCAACATCGATACCGGCGATGAAACGGCCATTCATGTTCTGTGCAATTGTCATGGTCGGGCTTTCTCTTTTGCTGTCACGGCTTCGCCGTCATGACGCGCCTTGGCACGCTCAAGCGCAAACAACGCCGCCCCCAACGCACCAATGAACTGCGAATCCTCATTCACGTTTATCGGCATCCCCAGTTTTTCCTCGAGCGCGCGCACCATTCCCTTGTTCTTTGAGACACCACCGGTAAAGGTGATCTCCGGATCAATCCCAACTCGGCGAATGAGGCTCACGGACCGCGCTGCAATGGATTGATGGACCCCGGCGAGGATGTCTTCTCCTTTCTTTCCCTTGGAAAGATGATTCATGATTTCAGTTTCCACAAACACCGTGCATACGTTCGTAATGCGGAGAGCGCTGGTCGATCGCATGGACACCTCACCCAGCTCATCGAGAGAAATCCCCATCACATCTGCCGCCGCCTCAAGAAACCGCCCCGTCCCCGCGGCACATTTGTCGTTCATGCAAAAGTCAACCACCTCTCCCTTCTCGTTAATGCGGATTCCTTTGGTGTCCTGTCCGCCAATATCGAGGATCGTCCGCGTCTTCGGAAAAAGGAAGTTGGCGCCCCGTGCGTGACAGGAGATCTCGGTAATCTGCGTGTCGCCAAATAGCACCTTGTAACGTCCGTACCCTGTGCCGACCGTGTAGGCAACATCCCACTCCTCCAGCTTTGCCGACTTCCGGGCTTCGTTGAACGCCTTCTCTGCCGCTTTCACCACGTTCGCTCCCGTGTTCACAATGCCGCGCGCCATGATCTCGGCGTTCTCATTCAGAATGATCGCTTTGGTCTGTGTCGAACCAACATCTACTCCGGCTACTAACATATCTTGTCTCTGTTTGTGGCTATGTTGAAGTCCCAAATCCCAAATTTCAAATCACAAACAAATTCCAATATCGAAATCCCCAAGTCCCAAACGAATCCAAATCCACAAGTTCCAGCCTCAAACACCGAGGATTGACTCATTGAGATTTGATCATTGGAGCTTATTTGTGATTTGGGATTTGACATTCGGGATTTCCTTGTCATGCATGAACAAGTCTCTTGTGTTCAAGCGATTCAAAGAACGCATCGATGCGGTTACGGAGCTGGGCCACCTGGAAATACCTCGGGTCTGCAAGGTCACTCTCGATGAGCAGCGTTGGGATATCCCACTTGCGAATGAACTGCTCACGCATATCCGCCTGGCCAACGGAGAACGACCGGCACGACTTGACCGAGTGGATGACAATGGCATCGGCGCTGTATTCCTCCGCATATGAATGCAGCAGCTCGGTACGCATGGGAAGGTTAAGGTTGGTGTAGCATGTCAAGCAGTAATCGGCGATACTCTCGAGCGGCCTTGTTGGATCGTGGCGGAACCCGTGATCCCAGAACCCGCCAACCTTCGAGTAGCTTGACGCCACTGCACAAACGCCCCACTTCTTCAGCAGCTCCCAGAACGAACGGAAGTGCGGCCACGGCGGGGGACCCTCAATCACGACACGGAACTTCTCGTCCGGGATTGGTCCAATCCCGTGCTCAATTCTCTCTTGAATTTCCATAAGGGCCTGACGATAGTAATCGGTACACTCCGGCAAACCACGCAGCACATAGATCGGCGCCATGAAGAAAACGGCCTCGAAGTATGAATCAAATGGCGATGGCTTGTGTTTGGCTGAGTGGAGAATCTGCACCCAGAGATCTTCAGCTTCTGCAGAATGACGAGTAATGTCGACGAGCTTATCATGGTCGTAGTTCTTGCCTGTGATCTTCTCGCAGATCACGGCCAGCTCCTTTAGTTGGGATACAACGTACTGTCGGTCGTCTTCCTCAATTGTGTTGGAACGAAGATATGGCACATCGAGCATCACGAGGGGCACATCATAGTAGTGCGCGAGTGCCTCAAACCACTTGATGAAGGTTGTGCACCCGCAGTATGTGCAGAGCAGAAGGTCGGGCTTCGGCAACTGGGTCCCGGATGGGCTGATGTTTCCCGCAAGCATCATACCGATATCGTTCTTCACGTAGCCACAGACATCAGGAGAGTAGCCAACATCCTCGGCTTTCAGAATGAGGTCGCCAGAAGTCTTTCGCACCCCGCATTGAAGAGCATTCACTTCGGGAAACACGAGCTCAAAGTCGAACACACGGAGAAACTCCGCAATGTTGCCGGGGACAAACAAATACGCGACTTTGCGTCCATCATCCTTTGCAGACTGCAGTCGCTCATACCATGCCGTGAGAAGCTGTTTCTGGTACTCACGACCGGCGCCCTGGTATTTGAACTTGTCTCCACTCATAGATCCTCACGAAGAAAATTGCCAATCCCAAATCACAAGCACTCGTGAAATCCCAACATTCAATTTCCAAATCTCAAATAAATTCCAAACCCAAAAATCCAAATGAGCCGCAAGAGTACGCACATTCGGACATTAGAATTTGGAGTTCGGTATTCATTTGGGATCTGGTGTTTGCACTTTGGAATTTCATCATTGGAGCTTATTTGACATTTGGGGTTTGTCAATTGAAGTTTGCTTGAACATTGGGGTTTCGTATTGTGTTCACGAGAAGAACATGACCGACTCCACAAACGTCTCTACTTGTGTGCGGATGGATTCGAACACGCCCATCTTCTCTTCGTACTCGAAGGCGAGATAGGCGATGCCCTGCTTCTCCAATTCATCCTTCAACACGACATAGTCGAGGAGTGCGGGCTCGCAGAACTTCGGTGCGTTGAAGATGACGCCATCGACGTTGCCAGCGCGAATCTTCTGGACGAACTGTTCCTTCCGCGGTTTGTTGCCGTAGTGCCTGACCGATGAGTAGCGGCTCTGATGAATGTAGCTCTCCGCCAGACCGAGCAACGGGTCACCGTTCGTCATGATATCGCCGTGGAACCATCGTGTATGCATCAGCAGATCGTCATCCACGATGTAGCAACCAGCCTCTTCAATCACCTGGATCAACTCAAGCGGTGGCTGCTCACAGAAACTACCCTCGATCATCACTCGCACGTAGTCACGGGGTTTCCTGTCGCGTGCAGCAATCATCGGCAGGATTTCCTGAATGATCCTTGTATGCTCTTCAACCGGGATCATGGTGGCGAGCCGGAGCAAAACATAAGCCTCGTACGTAGAGAGAAGCCACGGTGTGTCGCGCTTGATCGCATACAGCTTTTCACACAGCGCCCGGTTCTGATTGTACACCTGGATGCTGGAAACGAGTGCGGCATCGGTGGCCTTCTTGCCACCAAGCTCTTCAAGATTCGAGAGCAGGCGGCGCAGTTCAGTCCGGTAGTGCGTTATGGCAGCAGGCGACGTCATGTTCTGAGGGAAGTGGATGTAGGATACCTGCTGGTTTGGGAAGTTCGAGCTCCAAATGCCCGACAGGTTCCGTGCGACGTCACAGATGGATGGGAACCAGAGCACGTCAAAGTCCTTTGTCATATCACGGAGGCCAAGCTCAAGAGTCGAGCGTGCGATGGAGCAGACGAACGACTGAATGCGCGAGTCTGCGTGATCGATCTCCACTCGCCCACCCGCTCCGAAGAGACCGACCGGCAGCATTCCCACCGCATGAGGCAGCTCGAGCGGAGTGTACACAGGGAACATGCCGACAACCTTACCGCCCTGATGCTTTGCCTTCCATTCCTTTACAGTTCGAAAGGAAACATCATCAATGATCGCCCGGCACTGTTCGATTCGTTCTTCAAATGTCATGAGCAACTCCGTTGCAAAATCCAAATATCAAATCCCAAAAAACAAACAGATTCCAATCTTCAAAATCCAAAGCATAGAAATCACAAACCTCAAATCTCAAAACCCAAATAAGCTCCAAGTCTCAATTGCCAAATCTCAAACAAGTTCCACATTCTCAAGGTCATGATGTTTAGAATTTTGAAACTTGGCGATTGGAATTTATTTGCTGAATTCAACGAGGAAGTGCAACACATGAGCGAAACACTTCTAATGCTGTT
>CAYHRX010000209.1:0-6068 GCA_964359075.1 uncultured Chitinophagales bacterium | reverse complement strand
CTCGTCTTCTGCTCGTCAGGGAAACGGGACTCGTTCAGTACAAGCCCACGACGCAAGTCCACAATCGTATCCACATGTTCAATCATCACCGGGCACTCCTGCACACATGCCATGCATGTGGTGCACGCCCACAGCTCCTGCTCGGTGATGAAGTTGTCGAGAAGCTGATGGTCGAGGACCTCGTCGTTCCCTTTGCTGCCATCACCGCCCTGCGTGGCAGCAACTATGAGCGGAGCTTTCTCAAACGTGCGAGCGCGAAGATCAACAATAATCTTCTTGGGATTCAGCAGCTTCCCCGTGGTATTTGCCGGACACACGGACGTGCAGCGTCCGCACTCTGTGCACGTATATCCATCGAACAACTGTTTCCACGTGAAGTCCTCGATATCTGTCGCGCCATACTTCGTGAGCGTTTCATCGGCGAGGTTGATTGGCTGAAGCGCTCCCTTTGGCGTCAGGTCGGAGAAGTAGACATTGAACGTCGAGGTAAGGACATGAAGGTGCTTCGAATAGGGAAGGTAGTTCAGGAAACCGAGCACGACAATCATATGTCCCCACAGAAAGAGAGGGTACCACGTCTCGCCCGATTCCGGAGTGAAGAACCCTACGAGTGCAGACGAGATGATGCGGGCCTCGTTCGCGTCTCCACGACCGATGCGTGTGGCGTTCTGTCCGAACATCGTAACCATCACCATCAATATCATGGAAAGGATGAAGACCGCATCCCACTTAGAGTGTCCAGTAACCTGCAACCGCTTTGGAGGAGCAACAAGACGGCGAAACAAGGAGACGATCACCGAGAGCGTGACCGAAGCTCCCATGACGTCTTCAAGAAGGATAAGGAAAGGATACAGCGGACCGAGGAATGAGAAGGAGAATCTCGGATACAATCCTTCACCGATCGACTCCACCACTGCCGCGAGGAGTACGACGAACCCCCAAAAGATCATAACGTGCAGGATGCCAGCGAGTGGCTCCCGCATGAGTTTGGATTGACCCAGCGCGATCTTCAGCGTATTCTTCAGTCGCGTCCCGACCTGATCAAACCGGTTCTCCTTTTTCCCGACACGAAGATAGCGGATGAGGCGCCGGACGTTCCATCCGAAGAAACTCAATGCGCAAAGTAGTACGAGGGCAAATATCACCGAATGAAGCGACATACGCCTATCCTTCTGTGGAAAATGTTGGGTGGACAGGTGAAAGGAACAACAACGCGCCGCTCAGGCGATCAACATTTCCCCATCAAATACCGTCACGGCCCTTCCGCCGATGCTGACTGCCGTCACCACTTTGCCGCTTACTGAGAGTTGTACCTTCACGCGTCCCTTGCGCCCAATCGAATCTCCCTGTTCTGCGAGCAAGGTTACGAGTGCATTGTGCGGCTCGCTTACCTGTGCAATTCCCGATGCGGTGCGACGAGTGCGCTGGACACCGGGTAGCTCATCGAGCAAGCCGTGCTCGAAGAGGTACACCCCCAGCGGCCCGTTCGCCGAGCCCGTTACCGGATCTTCGTTGATGCCCATGTTCGGCGCGAAGAACCGTGAGTGCACTGACGATGCGCGGTCAACTGTCTCCGTTGTGAATGCACAAAGGCCGAAGAGGTTCCGGTTGGCCAGGAACTGAGACACGGCAAAGATGTTGGGCTGTAGTGCGTACACTGTGTGCAGCCGCCTGATCGGAACGTATATGTATTTGTCAGCAACGATCGGCAGACGGCTTTCGAAATCTTCCAGACTGATGTTCAGGATTCGCATCACGTCCAGCTTCTGTGTGCTTGCCCGCGTGAACGAGGGAAGGTTCAGACCGAGCCAGACATCGATTGATGTGCGTGACGCCTCCACGGTCACAGGCAGCAAACCTGAACGCGTCTCAAGGGTGAAGCGGTAGGTTCCATCCCGCGACATCCCGAACAATCCTTCCTCCGCAAGAGCATGGAAGCTGGCAATTGTTGCATGGCCGCAGAGTGGGACCTCAGTCGTCGGACTGAACCACCGGATGCGGAGGTCTGCTCCCTTTACTGATGAGGGAAGAATGAATGCCGTTTCTGGTACGGACATCTCACGTGCGATGACCTGCATTTCACCGTCAGTCAATCCGTTCGCATCAATTACAACACCAGCAGGGTTTCCAGTCAGAGGGGTGTCGGTAAATGCATCCACCTGTTTAATGCGGATTCTCTTCCGGTGAACCGATGAAGGATTTCCTTGTACCAAGGGCTGCACGACCTCCGAAGTCTTGATCTGATTCTTCATCCCACTGATTCAGCGCTGCTCTTTGAGTCGCGAGATATCCACGGCAGTCAGCATTGTCCGCTCCCGAATGAAATACAACAGATTCTCGCTAATGAAGAATGAATCCGGCACAACCGCCTGCACACTTGTGTTGAGCGTCTCAGCAAACACCAGGTTGCCCCTCTCAAGATCAGCAACCTTCAAGACATTAAGGAGCGACAGAGTCTTCTTGTCCCCGTTTCCTCCCTTCTCGTGATAGCAAAAGAAGAGGAGCCCGTCTTTCTCTGCCGCTTCAATTGGTCCAACGACGTTCTCCCGAATGCAGTGTCGAAAGATTGCATTGCTCATGCTGCCATTCCCAGCTTCCAATTCATCCACAGGGTCAGGGAATATCTGCTTTTCGTCCACCGTGACAAGTGCACGAGTTGGTGCCGACCGGAATAACTCGTCGTCACTGGGCAATACAGCAATCTCCTCTCCCGTCCGGTAATTCAACTTATGGACAAGCCTGTCATCAACCGTATTGCCGGACGCAAACACAGAATCGTCAGTTGCAAAGAGAAAGCGCAGGTGGCTGTTCTGCCACATGGTTTGTCCGGTAAACAAGTCGAGAGCAATGATCCCGTTGTGGTCCGGCATATCGGGCTTGGAGAACCCGTGGAGATACACTCGATCACGATGGACAGCCTCGATCCCGATCCACCATCGCTCATCGAACGACAGCCGATCCCAAAGGACTTCACCTGTGGTTTTGTTGAGGCAGAAGAACGTGACCCGCTTTGTGTCAAGCGATCGATCTTCCCCCACCAACAGGCCGGTATCGGTCGCCATGAGACGCCAGATTACTCCTGAGGAGCGGTAGGTCCAGGAAGGCTTGATTATTGGGGTTCGAAGCGGGCTCAAGAGATCACCAGGTTTGAATTCGCTAAATTCTTTGAACAAGGTAACCATAAAGGAGGCCAAGTTCAATTCCAAACCCCACTTCGCGGTTGCATGATTAGCGAGAGCGCAGTATATTGCTGTCGCTTAGATATAGATCATGAAGACCAGACTGCTCATGCCGCGATCATCCTTTCCTACCTTGTACACATTGTTGACACTGCTCAAGCTTGTGGCCCCCGCCCAAGCCAATTGTCAACCGGATGTTCTCACTGGCCCTCCTGTGGCGCAGGCGACGAGTGGACCAGTCCATATTCGTTCGTCACTGGAACGCCTGTGTCCTTGTACGTGCGAAGGACAGTTGGCGGGCTGACAACGACTTTCTATCCAACGAGAATCGAACCCGCGACAAACAGCGCCAGATTTTGGTTCGACCTTGAGGGAACCTCTACGAACCTGCTTGTCAACCTCACGCCTGTTACTCCGACGTGTCCCTTTCCTACAGTCACAATGCTCAGCCCGGAGGATGGAGCGTATTACTTCACCGGCCCATGTAATGACTACACATTGCCGGAGGAAGAAAGACACACGCCTACCTCGGGTGATTGTGTGCCAGCAATTAGCTGGAAAGAGGATCTGATGGATCAGGGGGGAGGGACCTGGCATGCCGCGCAGGACATACACACTGCTACGCTAATACCGCAAAGTTATGGCGTCAGTAGCCGCACATTGGTCGTACAGGTAAAGGCAGAGAACCAGCAAGGCGGTGCGGCCGTTGACAGAGCAACGATGACACTGTATAAGGCGCAGGATAGGCCCATTCAGGAGTACAGAGAGCTGATTGATGAGGCAGCAACGGCTGCCGCAAATGATGTCGGCGTGGATCCAGAAATGTTCAAGACGTACATGAAGGCGCAACTCTGCGTCGAGAGTGGATGGCAAGGCTACAAACTTGGTTACTGCTCACCAACTGTGGGCCCCAACAAAAACAAGCAAGGACAGATTGTGAGTCGTGACTGGGGAATTGCTCAAGTGAATGACAAGGCATTCAAGGCGGACAAAGTGCTCTTTGATCCTCGCGGCGGTGTGTTGTTTGGTCCAATTGACGAAAGCCGCCGGAAGTTCGACCCGTTCTATGGCATACGCTTTCAAGCGAAACTTTTGAGCAGATTCATTTTGAAAATGAACCGTTCACGGAGGTTTCGGGAACTGACGCTTGAAGAGAAATTCGAGAATGCGATGGTCATGTACAACGCTGGTGAAGATGATTTCATTTGGTCAATTGACCAAGAAACTGGTGAGCATGACAATCCTCATCTTCTGTATCTTATCGAAAACAATGTGGGTGTTGCAATCAAAATAGGCAACTACCTCAACGCGATCATTGAAAAGGTGCGAAACCCATGCCACTAAGATATTGCATTTGCGCCGCATTGAATATTCTATCGCTTGAGTTGTGCTTGTCGCAGAGGATATATGTGCTTAACCAAATCTGGGAGGTAACCGTTGTCGACATGCAAACTCTCACGGAGGTCGACAGTTTCGAGATTATCCAGCAGCCACCACCGTTGGTTGATGAGCGAGGAGAGATGGGTTTCGCTGAGTTCGTGCCGGAGAAGAATTTACTTTTTGTGTCAAACACGGAGGGCGGAGTGGGTGAATCGCCCGGCCTGAAAATCATGAAGGTCAATCTGATGACAAGGATGTCATCTGTGTTTTTCCGCGATCAGCCTGACGTACAAGAGGGTCGCACACTCATGCCCAGTGCAGGAGACTACTATTATGATACAGACAACGATTTCCTCTATGCTCATTACGACGAAATCGTCTACGTGCTCGATAAGGATGGGAACATTAAGAACACATTTCCGGATGTGCCCTGGTTGGATATCGACGAAAGCTATCCACGATACGGGAGCAAAGTCTACCGCCTGGGCGCTGGCACACTCGATGAATTTGATCTCACGACATGTACCGAACGGAAAGTGTTAACGAATCTGCCATGGATCGGAGGTGACCCTTTCGCGACCGGAGTGACGAGATTCTTCTCACAAACAGAAACCGAAGCCGATATTCTCATTGCAGATCGTAAGACATATCGGCTCAGAGTTGACAAGAGTAGCCCTCCTGGACCAGCGCAGTGGTCAATTCGTGAGCAGGAGCAATGGTGGTATATGGTCAACGGTGAGCGGTTGGGTGATATTCCCGGCTACAAACGGTTTGACGGAGAATTGTTGACGATAACACCGGGGCAGGGTGATTTGACCTTCTGGGTGTTTGACCCGGCAGAAGGACCCAATATGCCACTAGTGTATCGTCTCTTCTTGCCTCCGCCACACATTATCTGGCATGGTGTCCCAGACGCGCCGCAGGAAAAGTCCGACCCGGTGGCACGCCTTGTAGCCGGAACCAACAAGGTTGTCGCAACCTACGGCGGCATGAAAAGATTTGGCCGATTCCGGCTTGTGGTGTTGAATGCTGCCACTGGTGAGCAGCTAAAGATTTTCGACATGTACGGTGGGCTTGCAGCGCTCTTGTTCACGCAGTAGTCAGCTACCTTAGCTGAAAGTAGGAGATAAGGTGCGGCTTGATACTCTGAACGGCCACCGCTCTGTGGCTCAGGGAGTTTTTTTCGGCGGCGCCCATCTCGGCAAGAGTCTTGGAGTGACCTTCGGGAAGGAATATCGGATCATAGCCGAAGCCATTGCTGCCTCGTGGACTTTCGATGATGACTCCCTTCAGGAGTCCTTCAGCCATGATTCGAATGTTGTTTGGCGCGATAAAGACCAGCACACACCGAAACCGCGCCGCACGCCGACGAAATGGAACGCCGCGGAGATTTAGCAACAGTTGTGTGCAGTTGTCGTGATACGTTGCGTTAGGGCCGGCATAACGAGAGGAGTACACGCCCGGCTCGCCATTCAGGTAATGAACCTCAAGTCCCGAATCGTCGGCCAG
>CAYHRX010000208.1:0-6068 GCA_964359075.1 uncultured Chitinophagales bacterium | reverse complement strand
CCGAACTGCTCGTCGTTCCGGAAATCCCATCCGTGCCGCCCGAGATGGTGAATCTCTCGATGCTGTTCACGGTCGCTCCAGAAGCAAACACGATCCCGCCGTTGATTGTGGTGGTCGTGGCGCCTGCTCCTCTGAGCGCAAGCGGCTTGTTGATCGTGACGTTCTCGGTGTATATCCCCGCCGCAACGTTAACGGTACTTCCGCTCACGAGATCACTCCCTTCTTGAATCCGCCCCGTCGTGCCGACCTGTGGGCTGTTATCGTCTACCCAAAGGTTCGAGAAGTCGCCCTGGAAGCCGACTGAAGGTGATGTATCTGTCCCGCTGTTGAGCCAGGGGGTGTAGTCAACACTGGCGCTCACCTGCGAAGCTACAACACTCGCACTGTTCGATCCAAACCAGTTGCCGGAGGCATTCACAAGAGGAGCCGTTGAATTGACTGCCAGATTCGTGTTGCCGCCGAGGTTATTGTTGGATGCAACAACAACGCTTGCGTCAAGGGCATCGTACCCCACAGCCATTCCATCAGCATTATCGGTTAGAATACACCCTGTAATAGTTGCCCGTGTTCCTGGTCCGAAATATGTGGTGACCAGTACGCCGGCTGATGTACTCCCATCATACGCCACTCCCTTGCAGTTCGTAATCGTATTGTTGGAAATGATAATCTGTGCTCCGCCTTCTGGTAAGGGAGCTCCACCTGCCTCGACACCATAATCGAGCCAAAGCCCTGCACCCTTTCCGGTATAGGTATTGCCACTAAAGGTACCCGTTATACCTGGCCCACGATAGTGAACTCCTATTCTTCCAATTCCGGAAAATTCACAATTCGTGACATTTACATTGATACCTGGCGTCTCCCTCACCGACATGCCCATACCTGCATAATCCGGACCACTCTCATTGTATTTTATGTTCATGAATCTGCAGTTGTTGATGGCACCATTTCCTTTGTTAAGAATACCCATGAACACAAGGCGTCCTGTACCATCCAGCGTAACATTGCTCAGATTAAATGTGAACCCTGCGTTCACCAGGAACCATCCTCTTGCATCACCACTGTTGCCAGTGTTTGCTGACGGCGTGATAATCGTTGTCAGCTTATCTGCGCCAATGATGGTGGCGTTCTTGTTCACCACTAGTTGTGGGCCTTCGGTGTATGTCCCTGCCGCCGCGTACACCGTTCCTCCGTCGGCCAAAACGTCGACGCCTCTCTGAATAGTCCTAAACGGATTTCCAGAAGAGCCATCTCCAGTTACATCGTTACCCAATGGACTCACGTATGCGACAGTCAAGATTGGAAGAACAAACGTCGCCTGCACCGCTGCATCTCCGCTCGTAAGCGTGGCGGTGGTGCTCAAGCTCGATGACGAAGCGATCGATGCGCTTCCAGTCACCACTGTCCATCCCGTGAAAGTGTAGCCGGGATTCGCCGCTGCCGTGATGGTTGTGGCGACGCCGTAATTGACCGTCACCGGTGAGCTCGCCGGTGCGCTGATCGTTCCGCCCGTCGTCGCCGTCACGGTGAGCGAATAGGTGTTGATGGCAAAATTCGCCTGCACTGCTGCATCGCCACTGGTAAGCGTGGCGGTCGTGCTCAAGCTCGATGACGAAGCGATCGATGCGCTTCCCGTCACCACTGTCCATCCCGTGAAAGTGTAGCCGGTGGTCGCTGCTGCCGAGATATTTATAGCAACGCCGTAATTGACCGTCACCGGTGAGCTGGCTGGTGCGCTGATCGTTCCGCCCGTCGTTGCCGTCACGGTAAGGGAATAGGTGTTGATGGCAAATGTTGCGGTGATGTTCTTGTTGGCGTCCATGGTAATGGGTAATGGATTGGTTGATCCCGTGGCATCGCCACTCCAACCAGTGAACGTCCACCCTGTTGCTGGCGTCGCCGTCAATGTTACGCTTGTACCGCCAGCGTACGAAGGCTGATCAGGCACCTTTCCTACGGTACCGCTGCCAACAGGTGTCACGTTCAGCGTGTAGAACGACACTAAGCTCGCAATCGCAGGAACACTCGTTGAGCTTGTTCCAAAGTAGATCACGCGGCCATTCACCAGCGCAGCCTCTGCAAGTGGAGGCACGCCGTTGTAGAGCCACTGTGTTCCCATCCCTGCCGCGCCGCTTCCTTCTATTCCAACTGTTGAGCCGGAGCCGAGGATCGCGGGCATGGTATTGTACTGGAAGAAAATAGAGTTGGTCGAGTAGTTCAAAACGACTTCAAACGTTCTGAAGTTGGTTGTTTGCTGATACAGCGGGATTTGATAGAATTCGATGATGAACTGGCTGTTGGCCGCATCATTGTAGTAGTAGATATTCGTTGTACCAGTAACGAGTCCCAAGTCATCCCAGAAAGGCGCAAGGAAATAGTCTGGTGCAGCAGGTGAGCTTGGAATTGCAAGGTTACTGTAGTAGCTCGCATCCGCTCCTGCTGCATTGAGTCTGACGATACCATTGTTGTTCACTTTCAGCGAAGTGTAGGAATTCCCATAGAGCGCAAAGCTGGGAATGGGAATCGCTGCGCTGTTTTGGTCATCGCTTGTGAAGTTCAATGGAGTGCCGACACCGGTAATGTCCAGCCAGTTGTATGTTGGCTTTGCGGGATTTGTGCTTGCGTCGGTGATGTAGTAGTAGCCGCCACCATCGGGTCCGCCGAAAGGTACACTGTTCACTGTGCGCGATGCGTCAAGCTGGTCGTTGGAGGCTATCTCATCGCCTGCTATTGTCACCTTGATCCGCACTGTATGTGCACCTGGGACAGCCGGAACCCACGTGGCGAGATTAACGTTGTACGTCCCACCCGCGTTAATCGTGCCCTTGGCTCCATCAAGCGCCATGCTATAATACGTTGCACTTCCCGGAAATCCCTCCGTCAGTCCAATCCATGCTTCTACCGTGTAGTCAGTTGCAACGATGGGGCTCGTGCCATTGTTCTTGACCGTTCCTGTTACACTGTAGCCCAATGTCCCCGTGTACAAACCCGAGGTGGATGGGTTAACCACTGCGGTAACCTGAAGATCGGTTGCTGGTACCACATTCACCGACTTTGTCAATGCGTCGTTCGAGGGTACTTGATCCCCAGCAAGGTCTGTATACACCTTTACTGTATATACAGCATATTCTGCCGGTGTCCATTGAGTTGCAAACGAGAACGTTGCCGTGGCACCGGCGAGGATTGCCGGAGCGGCTTGTGTCTGATCGAACTCCGGTGAGCCTTCGGAACCGCCAAAGGTCTTCCAGGTTTTCACACGAACGTTGAACGCACCGGCTCCCTGATCGGCTGAACCGAAATTCTTGACAGACGCCGTTACGGTATTAGCTGTCCTGAATGCAGTGGAAGGTGGGAGAGTAATTGCCGTTACACCCACATCGTTTGCAGGTGGCATGCCAATGGTGACATTATCGATTGTAACATTCACATTCCCATACCGACTCTTTCCCTTGAATGCAAATCTTACATCGCTTGCTCCAACGTAAGTTGAAATGTCTATGGTTTTCTCTAACCATGCATTTCCAGTCGGTCCAGTAGCATAGCTCGCTAACAACGTCCAGGATGTTCCCCCATTGATTGACGCCTCTACGTCCATCCCATCCGTATTCCCTTGCAAGAGATCCGCCCATTGAAACTTGAACACTAGGGTTGTGGCTGCAGAAAAGTTGAATGAAGGAGTAATTAACCGCGCCTCATTGCCACTAGGTGTGATGTAGCTGTTGAACTGCGCGCAATTCGGTGCACTATACGCGGTGAGAGTGTTGATTCGCTCTGGAACTCGAACAATCCAGTTCGGAGGTGTTCCAGTGTAGCCTGGAACAGGTACGACAGACCAGCCGGCTGGAATCGCAGCAGCGGCGTCGAATTTTTCTTCCACGTACGTCACCTGCGCGTTCGCTGTGTAACTGCCAATGCTGACAACTGCCAGCACCACAGCCACAAGCATTAGAACATTGAATAAGGTTTTCACAAATCCTCCTTTGAAGAATTTATTGTGATATGGTGAATGACAATCTTGATACAGAATGGTGTATCGTCTGCAACGACATTTAGCTTGTGTCCATAAGATCCCTCCGGAGAAGCAGTGGTGGCATAGTTGATTAAGGAAGAAACCGTCTGAAGAGCGCGAGGTCAGAATTGGGGTGGAGAAAAGAAAGACTTCGGAAGGGGAGGGTTGGGCGTGCTCGGATGAACATCAAAGCTCGCCCGTCTGGAAACAACGAATTGCTTTACTTTAACTCACAGAATACTCTGAAATCTCTCCCGCACTACACATCAGAGACGATTCCAAAGAACAGGTTTGAGGCTAACGCAACAACAGCAGCTTTTTCGTTTGGACTATGTTATAGACTTTGAGTCGCAGCAGATAGACGCCGCTCGGCAATCGAGTGCCGTCGAATGACACTTGGTGCTTGCCTGAAGTGACGCGACCGTCTATGACCGTTGCGACAGCTTGACCAAGGAGATTAAATACCTGAAGGGTCACATTGCTTTCTTTGGGGATTTCAAAGCTCAGATTGGTAGTCGGGTTAAAGGGATTCGGGTAGTTCTGATGCAGAAGTATTGTCGTCGGAAGTATTTCCTGATTGTCAATCGGCACGGAAACCACGCCGCCTGTTGTCGTGTGAACTATGGTCCCGTTGTCTCCCACCGCCCAGCCATTTGCGTGATCGGCAAAGGAAATACTCTGAAGACCCGGCGTAGCCTCACTGATCTGAGAAGTCCAGAGGTCGCCGCCGGTCGAAGTGTGCAAGATGATACCCGGATCGCCAGCCAACCAACCGCGGTTCGCATCAATGAAGAGAATCTTCTTGATCGAAGCGGATGAGCCGGTTGTCTTCGTCGTCCAGGTTGATCCACCATCAGTTGTATACCTGAGCACGCCTCCATCGCCTGCAATCCAGATCGTTGTCTCGTTCATCATGAGCACGGCATACAGATTTGAAGTCGCGCCGGCTGAGACTTGCGACCAGGAGTTGCCTTCATTGGTGGTCTTGAGAATACTTCCGTACAGACCTACGGCAATTCCAGCGTTGGCATTTGCAAATGACAAAGCCCAGAGATCCTCGGTCGAGCCAGATGATAGTTGCTGCCACGTTGTCCCGCCGTTGACAGTCCGAAGAAGCGTCCCATTCCATCCTGCCGCATATCCCCTGTTCGAATCAATGAAGGAGACACTTGTCAGAGTGTTTGTGGTGCCGCTCGGTTGCTGGTTCCACGTGAGTCCGTTGTCAGACGTTCGGAGAATCCAGCCGCGATACCCTGCAATCCATCCGTTGTTGAAATCAGAGAATACCATATCAAAGAACCGGGTGTTGGTGTATGTGGGTGAAGCAAGCCAGGTTCTTCCACTGTCGATGGTGCGCAACACCGTTCCCCACTCACCTGCAACGACAGCTATGGAGGGACTGAACGCTTTCACGGCAACCAGATTCCTGTACGTCACACTCGTCTGGTTTGTCCACGTGGCCCCGGCATCTGTTGTGGCAACGATCTTTGCAATATCGCCCGCACACCACGCGTGGTTGCGATCGACGAGTGAAATGCTGAGAAGACTGTTCAGAGATTCTCTTGTTGGTCCACTCCACACGCTACCACCATCTGTTGTCGTGAGCAACGTCCCAAGAGCAGTCACAGCCCAGCCATAGTAACGATCAAGAAACGCGATCTCAAAGAAGGTCTTGGTTGTGTTCGTGATTTGCCGGGCCCATGTAACGCCGCCATTTGTCGTTTTGAAAATTGCACCTTCAAATCCTCCAACCCAGCCGAAGCTGTTGTCGATGAAGAAAGCAGAATAGAGACTTGAAGTGTATCCCTCGAACGCCGATTGATCGGACCATGTCTGGCCGCCATTGGTCGTGCGTTTGACAAGAGCGCCGCGGCCCACAACCCATCCCTGCGTTGGACTGACGAACGAAAGGGCTGTTAACTCTGTGGTTGTCCCTTGCGCCGATTGCACCTGCCAATTCACGCCGCCGTTGGAAGTGTGGAGAACAGTTCCCGCGGCACCCACCGCCCAACCGTTCTGCACGTCGACAAAGTGGACTTCGTTGAGCCATGCGCCGACATTG
>CAYHRX010000207.1:0-6148 GCA_964359075.1 uncultured Chitinophagales bacterium | reverse complement strand
AAAGGTCAAAAGGCAAAAAGGTGTTCACTTGGATCTGCCTCGGGTCTTGCTAACGATAGAACCCAAGATCTTTTTAATCTGTTCAGCTTCATCCAGCAGCGAGTCGACTTGCTGAGGCTTCACCAAACCCGATTCTTTCAACAAACGAAGCCAATAATGTGTCTCTCGCGCTTCCTTAAGAGAAATGTTCATTTTGTAGGCAAACTCATCTCTACTGTAGCCCGCCCGTGATTTCTCAATATTCGCCCCAACGGAAGTGCCGGATCGAAGCAGCTGCTTCATCAGAACATCGGCAACATGGCTCCTCCGCAAAGCCTTCGCCAACTCAACAATACGAAGTGCAAACTCAAACGTCCTTTCTTCCATATCCTTAGCCATACCTCTTTTGACTTTTTCCTTTTGCCTTTTGCCCTTCTTACAGCTGTTCCAACTCCTCCTCCAACAACTGTTTCCTGTACAACTCCGCGTAGATACCACCCAACTCCACCAGCTCATCATGTGTTCCGCGCTCGGCAATCTTTCCTTCATTCAACACCACAATCTGGTCGGCATCTTTCACCGTCGAGATGCGATGACTGATGATGATGCTTGTGCGCCCTTTCATGACATGGCGCAGACGTTTGAGGATCTCCTCTTCGGTATAAGTATCAACTGCCGAGAGTGCATCATCGAGGATGAGAATCCTGGGCTTGCGCATAACGGCGCGGGCGATGCTGGTGCGCTGCTTCTGTCCCCCAGAGAGCGTGATGCCCCGCTCACCAAGCATCGTCGTGAACTGGCGGGGAAAGTCTACAACATCCTTGAGGATCTGGGAAATCCCAGCCGCCTCGCGCACGTGTTCTTCTGTGCCGTCATCGGTACCGTAGCTGATATTCTCATGGATCGTATCCGAAAAGAGAAACGTCTCCTGCGGCACGTAGCCGATGTTCGAGCGAAGTACCTCCAGGGGTATACGCTTGATGTTGAAGCCATCGATGAGTATCTCTCCACTGGTAACGTCGTACAAACGCGGAACGAGATTGACCAGAGTGCTCTTGCCACATCCGGTGTATCCGACAATCGCGAGCGTCGTGCCCTGCGGAACCTTCAGGTTGATCGCTTCGAGCGCAGGACGGGCTGCATTCTTGTGCTGGAATGCGACATTTCTGAATTCGATCTCTCCGGTGATTCCAGCGATGGACTGATCGGTGAGTTTCGTATCACGAACATCGGGGATAGTGTCGAAGATCTTCGTCAGCCTCGACATGGATGCAGCACCCTGCTGCAATATGTTTATCACCCACCCGAATGCAATCATCGGCCAGATGAGCATGATGAGATAGCCGAAGAACGCCGTGAGCGTGCCGATGCTCATCCGCCCTTCGATCACACGCGTCCCACCGAAGTACAGCGTGATGATGAGCGAGAAGCCGACGAGCAGGAACATCAGCGGCCACATAATGGACTGTACACGAGCAAGCACGAGGTTCTTCTTCAGATAATCCCAGCTCATCGAGCGGAAGAGACCGATCTCATACGCTTCCCGTACGTATGCTTTCACGACCCTGATACCTGAGAGATTCTCCTGTGCCCGTGTTGTCAGTTGGGAGAATTGCGCCTGTCGTTCTTCGAACTTCACATGAACGAGCTTGCCGAGATAGTACACCGCATACGAGACCAACGGCAGTGGTATCAGTGCCAGAAGAGTAAGCTCCCAATCGTTGTAGAACATCACCCCAAGCACCATCACGAATGTTATCATTGTGTCGGTGGGATACATAATGCCGGGGCCAAGTGCGTTGCGCACCGCGCTGATGTCATTGGTTGCGTGCGCCATCAGGTCGCCGGTGGGCGTGTTCTGGAAGTAGGAGAGCGAGAGCTTCTGGATGTGGGAGAGGAAGTCGTTGCGCAGATCGTATTCGACACGGCGCGAGATGACGATGATCGTTTGGCGTGTCAGGAATGTGAAGAAGCCGGCGACAAGCGAGAACCCGACGATGAGTGCAGCATAAAGGAGAAGCCCCGACGCATCAATCTGTCGGGATTCGAGTGAAGCTTTCAAGGAGTCAATCGCACGACCAATGAAGAGCGGCTGGGCAACGGTAAACAGGTTGCTCATTACAACAGTAAGAAGCCCCCAGAGGAGAGTGGATTTGTATTTCGCGAGGTATGGCTTGAGACGAAGTAAAGGCTTCATGCACTACAATGACTCAATCCCTTCGATCAACCTATGACTTCAAACCCCGTGTACTTGTGCAGTGCTTTCGGCACCACCACCTTGCCTTCCGGCGTCTGGTACTGCTCGATGATCGCGGCAACAACTCTCGGCAGCGCGAGTCCGGAACCGTTGAGTGTGTGAACAATCTCTGGCTTGCCCGCCTTCGTCCCGCTGTGCGCGACTTCGGAGGGTGAACCACCTTCCGGTCTGAAGCGGATGTTCATCCGGCGAGCCTGATAGGACTCGAAGTTGCTGACCGATGAAACTTCCAGCCATTTCTCCTGACCGAGCGCCCACACTTCAAGGTCGTACTTCTTTGTCTGCGTGAATCCCAGATCGCCTGAGCACATCAGCAGCACGTGATACTTCAAACCAAGTTTCTGGAGCAATCGTTCCGCGTCCTCACGCAGACTCTCCAGTTCGTTGTATGAAGTGTCCGGGTGAACAATCTTCACCAACTCCACTTTGTTGAACTGATGAACCCGGTTCAGTCCGCGGACATCCTTACCGTACGAACCCGCCTCGCGTCGGAAGCACGGCGTATACGCACAGAGCTTGACGGGCAGTTGCTTCTGCTGGAGGATTTCGTCCCGGAAGAAGTTCGTTACCGGAACTTCTGCGGTCGGGACAAGGTAGAAATCATCTCTCGTGACCACATACATCTGGTCTTCCTTATCCGGAAGCTGGCCGGTGCCCGTTGCACTTGCCGCATTCACAAGAAGCGGAGGAAACACCTCGGTGTAGCCATGGGCCGCAGCTTCATCAAGAAAGAAATTGATGAGCGCCCGTTCGAGTTGCGCACCTTTGCCGACGTAGACGGGAAAGCCAGCGCCGGTGATCTTTGTGCCGCGTGCAAAGTCGATGATGCTCAGCTTTTCGATCAGCTCCCAATGGGGTTTCGGCTTGAAGTCAATCTCGGGAAGCTCGCCCCATGCGGCAATCACCTGATTCTCAGCAGGCGTCTTCCCCACCGGCACGGACGGATGTGGGATGTTGGGAATCTGAAGAAGAACAGACCGCAGTCTTTCAGCCACCGCGCTCAGCTCATCGTCAAGCGTCTTGATGTTATCGGCAACCAGCTTCATCTCAGCAATAACGACGGAGGCGTCCTCGCCTCTTGACTTCATCTTCGCAACTTCGGCAGAGACGGTGTTCTTCCGGCTCTTGAGCATCTCGCTTTTCTGGATAAGCACCCGCCGTTGCTTATCGAGCTTCAACGCCTCATCAACGCGTGCGGGATCGTCGCCTTTCTTCCCGACTCCTTCTTTCACTGCATCAGGGTGTTCTCGTATGAACCGGATATCAAGCATGTCAACTCATCTCAAGTGCTCGGGCTAACGTTTGGTATGTGTGCTGCGTCCGGAGAACGGGACGGGCGCACTGTCCGGCATCTTCTTCGGCAACCGTGAGAGCTGGCTCCGGAGGACAAGCAGCCCCTGCTCGACCGTTGACGGCCGGTACCCCAGCTCAACTTCCGCTTTCAGCGTGACCAACCCCGATTTCATCGGGCGAGGCGCCGGTTGGTGGAGCTGGGATGTTTTGATGGGCACGATGAGGCCCGGATCAAAGTCAAACACCCGGGCGAGCCGGACGGCAAACTCGTACCGACTCACGACATCACGTCCAGCGAGATGATATGTTCCCAGTCGCTCAAGCTCGATTGCACTCAGAATGCCCTGGGCAAGGTCGTCCACAAGCGTTGGGTTGCCGAACTGGTCATCGACAACTTTCACCGGGAGTTTCTGTTCCAGGTTTTGGATTAGCCACAGCGCAAAGTTCGGCTTCACAGCGATGCCGGTACCGTACAAAACCATTGTTCTTGCAATGAAGTAGTCGAGCCCCGAGATATGCAGCGCATTCTCGCTCGCAAGCTTTGTCTTTCCGTAGTAGCTCAGGGGTTCCGGTCGTGCTTGCTCATCGTATGGTCCGGCTTTGCCGTCGAACACGTAGTCGGTCGATACATGGTAGATTGTGGAATTCGTTTTGCGTGAGGCCTCGATCAGATGCTCGACGCCTTCGACATTAAGCTTCCAGGCAAGCTCACGCTCGTTCTCGCAGGAATCCACATTCGTCATCGCCGCACAATTGACGATCACATCCGGCTCAGCCGCATGGACTATTCTCTTCACGTCTTTCTTTGACGTGATATCGAGTTGAATGTATGCGGCGCTGTTGAGTGGACGAACGGGTTTGGGTTCAATTGAGGACACTGTGACTTTGTGCGCAGAGCCACGGATAAGGAACTCCGCCATCCTCTGACCGAGCAGCCCGTTGCTGCCAACCACAAGAACTCGCTTCGTGCTCAACGCAGGCACTCCTCCCTTTCCGTGGAAGTGGACGTCTTCTCATCCTTATACTTCACGATGACGGGTGTAGCGATTGCAAGCCGTTCCAGGCGAGCCCAATCGGTCATCACCGGACGGGTGCCTGGCACAACAACAGCATTCTCCGGGATGGTCAGCGGTGCCTCCCCATTCTTGCGGTACACGGTCTGCTTCACAACATCAAACACAGGCGTCCCGGCGGTCAGGATAACGCCGGCACCAATCACCGCGCCTCGTTGCACAATCGTCCCTTCGTAGATGCCGCAGTTGCCGCCCACCAGCACATCGTCCTCGATAATGACAGGCATCGCGCCGATAGGCTCAAGCACGCCGCCGATCTGTGAAGCCGCACTCAGATGCACGCGCTTGCCGATCTGCGCGCATGAGCCCACCAGTGCATGCGAGTCCACCATCGTGTTCTCATCGACATACGCGCCGACGTTGATATACATCGGCGGCATGCACACAACGCCGCGTGCGACATACGCGCCATCGCGAATCGAGGAGCCGCCCGGCACTTCTCGTACACCGTCGGAGATCATAAGTTGCTTGAGTGGATACGTGCTCTTGTCGAAGTACCTGAACTGACCGTTGATGGACACATCCACGAGCTCTCCGAGTCTGAAGCCGAGGAGAATGCCTTTCTTCACCCAGTGGTTTACCTGCCATTCGTTTTTCACTTTTTCGGCGGCCCGGATTTCGCCACGGTTCAGAAAGAATTTGAACTCGTTGAACACCTTCAGCGCCCGGCCACGGTCAAGGGCTGCAAGATCCTGTTCGAATAAATGTTCGATGTCGGTTTGGAGTGACATGTCACGTCTTGATGAGGTTCAATTCCCGTAGTGTTTTCTCCAGCGCTGGCCGGTGCACCTCGCTGAGAGGAACAAGCGGCAACCGCAGCGTATCCTCGATCATTCCCATCATGTTGAGGACAGCCTTTACCGGAATAGGGTTTGACTCGATGAAGTTGATGTTCATAAGATGGAGGAGCTTGTAATGCAGCTCGCGCGCTTTCTCCCATTTCCCTTTCAACGCGGCCCGCACCATGTCGGAAAACATACGTGGAACCTCATTGGAAACAACTGAGACCACTCCGTCGGCGCCGAGGGCGACAAGCGACAGCGTGAGGTTGTCATCCCCCGACCACACGGCAAAGCCCGCGGGACGATGGTGGAGGATCTCCATGATCTGTCCGAAGTTTGCTGACGCCTCTTTGACGCCGACAATGTGCGGAATCTCCTCCGCCAGCCTCAATGCCGTCTGTGCTTCAATGTTGGATGAGGTTCGGCCCGGCACGTTATACACAACAATCGGGATGTCAACAGCCTCAGCAATCGCGCTGAAGTGCTGGAAGATTCCGTCTTGTGTCGGCTTATTGTAGAATGGAGCAACAGTCAGGATCGCATCCGCACCGGATTGCTTCACCTGTTTTGCAAGAGCAACTGCTTTGGCAGTTGAGTTGCTGCTCGCACCACCAATAACGGGGACACGTCCGTTCACCTGATCAACAACAGCCTCGATGACGAACGCCTGTTCGGCCTCTGACAGCGTTGCACCTTCGCCCGTGCTGCCAACAGGAACGAGAGCTTCGACCTTCCCCTTGATCTGGAAGTCGACAAGCTCACGC
>CAYHRX010000206.1:0-6160 GCA_964359075.1 uncultured Chitinophagales bacterium | reverse complement strand
AACAAAGGATCTGTATGCTGTCCACTTTGCAGACATTAACACTGGGATGGTGGTTGGAGACACAGGAACGATTCTCCGAACGACCAACGGCGGTGTAACATGGAGCGCTCGGGTCAGCGGAACGACCAAGGACTTGCGCGACGCTGCAATGACGAGTCCAACCACAGGAGTTATTGTAGGGATTGATGGAAGGATGCTTTCCGCCACTGACGGTGGAACGAACTGGATTCGAGTGGCGAGCAACTCTGCAAACTCTCTTCTCGGTGTCTCTTTCTTTGGAACGAGTAGAGGGATCGCTGTTGGCAGCGACGGAACAATACTGAGAACACCGGTAGTTGTTTCTGTGGGAGAGCGATCTGCCGAAGGCAACCCCAATCGGTTCCAACTTGAGCAGAACCACCCCAACCCGTTTAACCCGGTAACAACGATTCGATACTCCCTCCCCTCACAGAGCATCAGCAGTGCCCAGGAGAGGGTTGGGGTGGGGTCGTATGTAACGTTGAAGGTGTACGATGTGCTGGGTCGTGAAGTCGCAACGCTGGTGAACGAAGTGAAGCAGCCGGGAACGTATATGGTGCAGTGGGATGCTGCGGGCTTGGCGAGTGGTATGTACTTTTACCGACTATCAACGACTAACTTCGTCCAAACTCGGAAACTTGTTTTGCTTCGGTAATCCCGCTGTGCAGAACTGCTCGCTGCAAGCCGGGAGCCTTGAACAATTGCGAAAGATGAAGCTTCTGAAGTAATGAGCGGGGTAGCCACGCTAGCCTTGTCCCGCTTAGCTTCTTCCTAAACGGGACTTTCTGTTTCCCCTAAGTTCTGCATTGACTCTTGCTTTCCCACCTCGTATCTTGTGTGTGTAGAGCCGTTCTCTGATACCACGAAGCTTGCACTCAGGTGTCGGTGAGCGGCTCTTTCGTTTCCCGCATCATCGTCCTCCTCTACACATGCAAGGCAACGTGCTCTACGCGTAACACACTGTACCACCAATGTATCACAAACTTCTCCTGGAGAGTGCCATGTTACAGAAACTTGCTGCAGGCGCGCTTATGGTTCTTCTTGCTTTCGTATTTGCTTCGAGCACCTTCGCCCAAGAAGCTAAGAAGGAAGTAAAGAAGGAAACAAAACCTGCTGTTACGACTGACGTGAAGAAAGACGCGCAGAAGGAGACAAAACCCGCCGCTGCAACCGATGCAAAGAAGGATCCGAAGAAGCCATCAAAGCCTCCAACAATGAAGTTCGTATCGTGCAACCAGGCTGAGTGTGGGTTCTGGGCGAGGAGTCACAGCGCGAAAGAGCTCAGATATATCATGAAACGGCACGCAAAGAGGTACCACAAGGCGGAGTTGGCAGACAAGCAACTGAAAGAGATGGTGAAGAAGGAAGGCACTAAGTAGCTGCTCGTCAATGCAATCTCGTGACGAAGAGCCACCGAGTGTCGAGGACATGATAGAAAAACCTCTTGCTGCTGCAGCCGAAGTGCCCGCGGCGATGTCGCCTGCGGTAAGACCGCCCCGGCTTGACTCCATCGATTTGCTGCGTGGTCTCGTTATGGTCATCATGGCACTCGATCATGCACACCATTACTTCACGATCGTCAGATTCAATCCAGTCGATCTCGACGAGACAACCGTTGCCCACTTCTTCACGCGCTGGGTGACGCACGTATGCGCGCCGGCGTTCGTGTTCCTGGCAGGGACCGGCGCGTTCCTGTTCCGCACACGCGGTAAAACGAAGGCTGAGCTTTCATGGTTTCTGTTTTCACGCGGTATCTGGCTCGTCGTCCTCGAGCTGACGGTGATGCGAATGGGATGGCAGTTCAGCTTTGACTACTCGTACGCCGTCGGTCAGACTATCTGGGCTATCGGATGGTCCATGGTTTTTCTGTCTGGTCTGGTGTTCCTTCCCATCTCCATCACGACAGCATTTGGTGTCGCGATGATTGTCGCGCATAACGCCTTCGATTGGATCCGACCGAAGATGCTTGGCGACTTCGGCTGGCTCTGGAAGATTCTTCATAGCGGAGGGCGCGTTCAGATATTCGACAACTACACATTGAGCGCCATGTATCCGTTGATTCCATGGATCGGTGTTATGGCAGCGGGGTACGGGTTTGGCGTGATCCTGCAGCGAGAACAACGCCAGCGGAGGAAGATCCTATGGTGGCTTGGCGGTGGCCTGACGGCGGCGTTTGTATTTCTCCGATGGCTGAATGTTTATGGCGATCCGAAACCGTGGACGACGCATGAAAGTGCGGTACTCACCATCATAGATTTCCTCAATTGTGACAAATACCCCCCCTCTCTTCTTTTCTTATTGATGACACTCGGGCCTGCGATTGCGTCAGTTGCACTTTTCGAGCGATTGCGTGGTCCCGTGGCCCGCTTCTTCATTGTCTTTGGCCGGGTGCCGTTGTTCTTCTACGTCTCGCATATCTTCCTGATCCATGCGCTTGCGGTGCTTGCGGCCTACGCCACCATCGGCGATCCGGCAAGTCTTGTTGGCAGTGTGAAACCGCTGGAGCTACCGGAAGGATATGGTTTCGGGTTGCCGGTGGTGTACCTTGTGTGGATCGGAGTGTCTCTGGTGCTCTATCCTGCTTGTCGTTGGTACGCCGATGTCAAGCGACGGAGCAAAAACGCGTTGCTGAGTTACTTATGAGAACCGACATGGCGTATATCCTGCGTGGTCGGCGGATATTCAAGGAAAGACCCCCGTCACCACAGGAAGAGGTATTGATTCTTGGTTATGTAGCATGTATCTTTTGATTGTAAAGCCGTTCTCTGATACCACAAGCCTTGCACTCAGGTGTCGGTGAGCGGCTCTGTCCTTTACCGCTCTATCGTCCTCCTCTATACATTCCTTGAGTTGCTCTCTCGACCTCCTTGTTTTGCTGCAAGGTAAGATGGCTCTGCTGAGAGTTTGTCGGACATTTAAGTCCGCATAGTGGTGGTTCAATTGCGAATCTCGCTCTCGCTCAGTTAGGAATTACAATGGAGAGCATGTACACATCCTACATCCTTTTGTTTCTCCTGATCACCTTCGCGGCATATGGTGTTGTGGAGTATGTTCGACACCAGAAGTGCATCCGGTCGATTCCAATTCGTGTGCATGTGAATGGCACACGTGGCAAATCGAGCGTCACACGACTTATCGGTGCTGGATTGCGTGCAGGTGGTATTCCAACAATCACAAAAGTTACCGGCACGTATCCTCGCCTTATCCTTGAAGACGGCAGTGATGTAGACATATACCGCAGGGGAGATGCAAACATCATCGAGCAACTTTCCATCGTACGCCTTGCCGCCAAGAGGAAAGCACAGGCGCTTGTTGTCGAATGTATGGCGCTGGAACCCATCTGCCAGCGAATTACTGAACGGCAGATGATGCGCGCTACGATTGGCGTCATCACGAACGTGCGGCTGGACCATATCGATATCATGGGTCGCACGCTGCCGGCGATAGCAGCAGTCTTGGGCGAGACGATTCCGGGAGGGCGGCACTTGTTTACCGCTGAGAATGTCATACCCGGTCTCCTCAGCTCGCTTGCGGATGAGAAACATGCGACCATGCATCGAACGAAAGAAGATTCCGTCGCGCAGGAGGAGATGTCGGGGTTCAGCTACATCGAGCACCGAGAGAATGTTGCCCTTGCACTTGCAGTGTGTCAACACCTTGGCATCGAGCGTCAGATCGCACTTGAGGGAATGTACGCGGCTGTCCCTGACGCGGGAGTTCTCAAACGGTCCACTGTCGATGTGTTCGGAAAGCGAATCACGTTCTACAACGCATTCGCCGCAAATGATCCGGACTCAACGTTCCTTGTTTGGAAGCGACTAAAGGATGAAATCGGGTTCGAGGGGACTCGCATCGTCTTGCTGAATACACGTCAGGATAGGATGGATCGGGCGCAACAGCTTGCTGAGCTTGTCGGCAAAAAACTCAATGCCGACATGGACTATCTGATGCTCATTGGACAGTGTCCGGAAGTTGTGAAAGGGATGGCGATGAGGCACGGGTTGAATGCAAAGAGGATCATTAGCATCGGCTGGACGACGCCAGAGTGTGTGTTTGAGAAGGTGCTTAACGTGACTGAACGAGCATCGTCCATTGTTGCAATCGGAAATATGGGAGGCATGGGAGGGAAAGTGGCGAACTACTTTGAGAATAGGAGTCTTCTCGCACATGATCGAGTTAGCGATTACGTTGGGGCTGGTTCTGAGTCTGTTGTCGTATGAGATTTTCGGACTGGCAGCGGGAGGGATTGTAGTGCCGGGATACATTGCGCTGCATCTGTCGCATGCCGACCGGATCGGTGGGGTGCTCCTGGTAAGTGTGCTCACGTACCTGATTGTGAAGGTGGTCAGCAACTACACGTTTCTCTACGGGCGGCGCCAAATGGTCGTGTGCTTGTTGGTTGGCGCTTTGCTGGCAAACTTCTCACGACAGTTTCTCACACTCGATGTCGCATCAGTAACAGTTGAGCTCACCGCGGTGGGTTGGGTCGTGCCCGGGTTGATCGCTCACTGGTTTGGGAAACAGGGGATTTTCAAGACCGTGTGCGCACTTCTTGTTACCTCGGTGATTGTGCGACTTGTTGTGATTGTTCTCTTCGACGGTGATCTGTTGCCCGGCGGATAACCTGGAATCAAGGCTTATGGCAAGTGTCAATACCAATTCGAATCCGGTGCTCGGCGTGTTTGCCGTGGCCGCGTTGCTGGCCTTTCTCGCAGTCGAGAACTCGAAGCTCGATGTGAAACAGAAATGGTACAGTGAAAAGCTGGAAGCAGCCAAGCGCGCGAAGACAGCGCAGCAATACATCAAGGAGTATCGACTTGAACGAGGTGTTTTTGTTGATGCCGTCAACGATCCGAATGAAACGGCGCTTATCGGACAAGATCTAACTCCCATCACTACCGATCGCGGATACATTGATGCGAAGCTCGCCTCAACAAATCCAAACTTTGCCGCCGTTGTGGTAGAACTCCTGAAGCAAGCAGGACTGAGGGAGAAAGACCACGTCGCTGTTGCGATGACTGGCTCCTTCCCGGCAATCAACATCGCAGTTCTCTCAGCGCTGGAAACACTCAGGCTCATACCCATTGTCATCACTTCGGTCGGTGCGTCAAACTGGGGTGCGAACGATCCGCAGTTCACCTGGCTGGACATGGAGCGGGTGCTCGACGAGAAGAACATTCTTCACACACGATCAGTTGCAGCATCCATTGGCGGTGGTGGAGACGTTGGTAGAGGATTGAGTCCCGAAGGACGTGAGATGATCGTCCGGGCGATCAAACGGAACAACGTGGATATTATCAACCTGGAACATATCGAGCAGAGTATTGACCGTCGAATGGAGTTGTATGAGAAACGTAGCAAGGGACATCCGATCAAGGCATACATCAACATTGGTGGGGGAATCGCAAGTCTCGGCACGGTTGTAAACGGTGAGATCATCCCGAATGGCTTGTCCAAAGAGTTGCCTGTTAAGAACTATCCAGTCCGCGGCGTCATCATTGAAATGGCGAGGCGTGGCATTCCGGTCATCCACCTTTACAACATCCTCCGGATGTGGACAGATTATGAATTGCCTGTGGACCCAGTCCCACTGCCTGAACCAGGATCGGGTGGCATTTTTGTCCGGGTGAAGTACAATGTGACGATCACCTGGATTGCAGTAGGGGTGCTTTCCGCGATGATTCTACTTGCGGGATACATCGATAGACGAAAACATCGACTGGGGACAGAACCCGTTCCTGCACTCAAACCAGAGCTCGGTCATGAATTGTAGACAGCTACTTTCAATCCTCATTGCTGCAAATGTGTTTACTGCTTCTGCTATGGTGGCGAAGGTAAAACACGTTGAGCTCAGACCCAAGGACGCAAGCGGTGAGATTGCGGTCGTAAGCTTGGGGAAGCTCCGCACCTACTATCCGTTGAGTTCACGACGATCGAGCATTGTCGAAGTGAAAGGTCCCGGTGAGCTTCGTATCCTCACTCGTGCTCGGTTTGTGCCAAAGGCGAAGGACGAGCTTCAGGCCTGAGGTGGCCAGGAGGTGGGGATGGTGAAGAGGCGTTTTCTCCTCTACGGCTGTGGGGCCTTCGCCGTTGTAGTGTCGCTCCCTCTGGTGCTCCTTTCCGGCCCTGCTCCGGCGCAGGC
>CAYHRX010000205.1:0-6165 GCA_964359075.1 uncultured Chitinophagales bacterium | reverse complement strand
CCCATCATTACGACGTTTGACGACAACTTCAGCGTCATCGATAACATGGGGGATAAGCTGCTCATCCAGACGAACAGGAATGCACCGAATTGGAAACTCATCCTCGTCGATCCGGATCATCCTGAAGAGAGCAACTGGAAAGTGATCCTGCCGGAAAGAGAAGAGCCTCTGGAGTTCGTCCGGTATGTTGGCGGCAAGCCCCACTGGGGCAAGCTCATCGCCGGATACATGAAGGACGTTACGACTCGCGTCTACACATACGACGCCAACGGGAAGCTTGAGCATGAGGTCGCACTCCCGACCGCAGGCGTGGTAGGGGGCTTTGGCGGTGAGAAGGAGGACACGACTCTGTTCTACACTTTCACATCGTTTACGTTTCCACCCATGATCTTCCGGTATGATTTGCGGACGAATACGTCCACTCTTTTCAGGGCATCTGAAGTGAAATTCAACCCGGATGGTTATGAAACAAGGCAGGTGTTCTACAAGAGCAAGGACGGAACACGCGTGCCGATGTTCATCGTCCACAAGAAGGGGCTGGAGCTGAACGGGGACAACCCGACATTGCTGTACGCGTACGGCGGCTTCAACGCAAGTATGCGGCCGAGCTTCAATTCATCTCTGATCGCTTTGCTTGAACAAGGCGTTGTGTATGCACTCGCAAACATCCGGGGCGGGGGCGAGTATGGAGAGAAATGGCACGATGCCGGTAAGAAGCTGAACAAGCAGAATGTGTTCGATGACTTTATCGCGGCGGGCGAGTGGCTCATCGCGAACAAATACACGTCGTCATCGAAGATGGGGATGCAGGGAGGCTCAAACGGCGGACTGCTCGTCGGAGCGGTGATGACACAGCGGCCGGAGCTGTTCAAGGTTGCGCTTCCCTCCGTTGGCGTCATGGACATGCTGCGCTATCAGAAGTTCACCATCGGCTGGAACTGGAAAGCTGACTACGGCTCAAGCGACGACTCGGTGGAGTTTCAGTACATCTACAAGTACTCACCGCTCCACAATCTGAAAGAGGGGATCAGCTATCCGGCCACGCTCGCGACAACTGCCGATCACGACGATAGAGTAGTGCCTGCGCACTCATTCAAGTTCATGGCAACTCTTCAGGAGAAGCACCGGGGTTCCAATCCCGTGCTGATCCGGATTGAGACCAAGTCCGGCCACAGCGCCAGCAGTCTCTCCAAGCAGATTGACATCACGGCTGATGTGTACGCGTTTCTTTTCTACAACCTCGATGTGATACCGAAGTGGTAGAGGGATACTCGGATGGTTTGTTGCTTTTACGCGGCGCATTGGGTAAGCTTGCGTGTGGAAAAGATGAATAGACGCCTGCCTGTCCCTGCCCGTCCGGCAGGCGGGTGGCAGGCAGGCATCAAGATGCATTTAGCCAACACCTGTGCGCGGCTAAACGCAGTAGTTATGTGCCATAGCCAGCCCCTTTGAAAATTACGGACTCCGAGGACTGAAAGAGTTATATTGTCAGAATTGATGTATGCACTACACCTTAAAAGGGAATACGAATGCCAGAACCCCGAACCAATAATGGAGCAAATCTTGGATTCGAGAACGAGTTGTGGCGGGCAGCCGATGCTCTGCGATCCAATATGGATGCTGCAGAGTACAAGCACGTCGTGCTCGGACTCATCTTTCTGAAATACATTTCCGATGCTTTCGAGGAGAAGCACGCTCAACTTGAAGCGGACCGTGCGAAGGGTGCTGATCCCGAAGATCCCGATGAGTATCGTGCGGTCAACATTTTTTGGGTTCCGCCTGAAGCACGCTGGCAATATCTTCGCGGGCGAGCTAAAGACCCGAAGATCGGCAAAATTGTTGACGATGCCCTTCTGGCCATCGAGCGAGACAATCCAACACTCAAGGGGGTTCTGCCAAAGGACTACGCGCACCCGCGGCTCGACAAGCAGCGTCTCGGTCAACTGATTGATCTCATTGGTAACATTGGCTTGGGCGACAAGGAAAACCGGACGAAGGACATCCTCGGTCGGGTGTACGAGTATTTTCTTTCGCAGTTTGCGAGCGCAGAGGGCAAGAAGGGCGGACAATTCTACACACCTCGGTGTGTCGTTGGTGTTCTTGTCGAGATGCTCGCGCCTTACAAGGGTCGTGTGTACGATCCGTGTTGTGGGTCGGGCGGAATGTTTGTCCAATCAGAAAAGTTCGCCGAAGCTCACGGCGGCAAGATTGGCGACATCAGCGTATACGGGCAAGAGTCCAATCACACGACTTGGCGGCTGGCAAAGATGAATCTTGCTATTCGTGGCATTGACTCGAATCTCGGCAAAGAGCAAGCAGATACTTTCCACCGCGACCTCCATCCAGACCTCAAGGCCGACTACGTTCTGGCAAATCCACCGTTTAACGATAGTGACTGGCGCGGCGACTTGCTCAAGGAAGACAAGCGGTGGAAATATGGTATGCCGCCAGCGTCCAACGCTAATTATGCGTGGGTGCAACATTTCATCCACCACCTCGCTCCGACCGGCTTGGCGGGATTCGTTCTCGCCAACGGCTCAATGTCTTCTAACCAATCCGGCGAGGGTGAAATCCGAAAAGCGATTATCGAAGGCGATCTGGTTGATTGCATGGTCGCTATGCCTGGACAGCTTTTCTATTCTACTCAGATACCTGTCTGTCTTTGGTTCCTGGCGCGAGACAAGAAAAACGGCACCCTTCGCCAAGGCTCAGGGCATGGATTCCGCGACCGACGTGGCCAAACTCTCTTCATTGATGCACGCAACCTCGGCTCGCTGATTGACCGTGTTCATAGAGATCTCACCGGCGCAGACATCCGTAGGATTGCCGATACATACCACGCTTGGCGGGGAGACAAAGATTGCAAGCAGAAGTACGAAGACACACCCGGCTTCTGCATGTCGGCAACCCTCGATAACATTCGCAAGCATGGACACATTCTCACGCCGGGCCGCTACGTCGGTGCCGCCGAAATCGAGGATGATGGAGAAGCGTTCGAGGAGAAGATGGCCCGATTGACTGCCACACTACGCCAGCAGACCGAGCAATCTGCCAAACTTGATGAAACGATTTGGGCTAATCTGAAGGACATTGGTTATGCCGGATGAGTGGATTGCATCATCGCTTGGGCAACTCATTGATATCAGACATGGCTACGCATTCAAGGGAGAGTTCTTCCATGATGAGCCAATTGGAGATATCCTCCTCACACCAGGGAATTTTCAAATCGGCGGTGGCTTCAAAGATGATAAGGTCAAGTACTATGATGGACCGGTGCCGGACGAATTCGTTCTGCAAGAGGGTGACTTGCTTCTCACCATGACAGATCTCAGCAAAGCAAGCGACACTCTGGGATACCCGGCTGTCGTTCCTCGACGCACTAATGCAAGACGATACTTGCATAACCAACGATTAGGCAAGGTTGAAATCTTGAATCCCTCATTGCTTGATATTCGTTTTGTACACTATCTCTTGCGCACACGGGAATACAGAAATGAAGTCCTGGGAAGTGCCACAGGAACCACGGTGAAGCACACCTCTCCTGAACGCATCAAACGATTCCGCTTCATGCGTCCACCGTTAGATGAGCAGCGCGCCATCGCCTGCATCTTAGGTGCGTTGGACGACAAGATCGAGTTGAATCGGCGAATGAACGAGACGATGGAGGCAATTGCACAGGCGATTTTCAAGAGCTGGTTTGTGGATGCTATCCGAGACGGGTTGCCTGAGGGGTGGCGGATTGGAACAATGCGTGAATGTTGCGAACGAATAGAGAACGGAGGAACACCTCGAAGAAATGTCGAGGAATACTGGTTTCCCCAAGAGATTCCTTGGCTAACATCGGGAGAAGTTCGTCAACGGATCATCATCGAAACTCAGAACTTCATATCCAAGAAGGGTTTCGAAAATAGCAGCGCGAAACTCTGGCCTGTAGGAACAACTGTTGTTGCACTCTATGGTGCTACTGCCGGTCAAGTGACATTGCTCGCAACCGAAATGAGTGCAAACCAAGCTTGTTGTGCATTGATTCCGCGAAAAGATGCGCGGTCTTATGTGTACCTTACTGCCTTGTCCGCGGTTTCGAAATTCGAACAACAAGCAACTGGCTCTGCCCAACAGAATCTAAGTCAGGGTTTAGTTTCATCATTGCCCACGGTTATACCCAAGGGCGAGATTGTATCAAAGTTCGAGGCGATTGTATCGCCTATGATAGCAAGATGGATACGAAACTTGAAAGAGGCTCAATCTCTTGCCGCGTTGCGCGATGCACTATTGCCTAAGCTCATCTCCGGCGAGTTGCCCTTGCCGAATGCCGAGCGAATTCTTGCGAGGTGTGCGTAATAAACATATCACTGCCCCATCCGAAAGAGAAATATTGAACTTTCTCCACACCATATTCGAGGCGGAACTTGAATGTTCCCAAGATAAGGATGGCAATATCGTCATTGGAGATACGGTCTTCACGCCGGTTTCGGTCCTGAGGGCCGATCCTACAGCTTACGACAATGAATTCTCAAACTGGTTGAGTGAAGAATGGTTACCCGAACAAAACGAATCGTTGGAAGAGATCCTCAAGATCCACGCGAACCGAAAACGGTTCGCAGACCTTTGTACAACTCTCACCAACGGTGAGTTAATTCCGATCGTTGGATCGGGGATGTCCGTACCCGCTGGTCTCGAGACTTGGTCGGGATTTCTCCGTACGATTCGCAAGCACTCTTCTATGTCAGAGGATGATCTTGAAAAACTGCTGTCCTCGTGCGCATTTGAAGAGGCTGCGGAGCAACTGTCGAAAGCCATGCCTGGGAGACTCTTTGACGAGCGTATCGAGCATGATCTGCGCATCGATGACCCCAAGACAATTTGTGGTGCAGTTGTCCTAATGCCAGAAATATTCGATAAGCTTGTGCTAACGACAAACCTAGATGATTTGCTCGAACAATTATATCGATCACGGGAAATAGCCTTCAGTCATATCCTCGCTGGAAACGCGATTGGAGGATATCGCAAAGTCAAGGCAATCTCAGAACGTATACTCCTAAAGTTTCATGGTGATTGCAAAACGCGAGACGGCAGAATACTAGGAAAATCTGAATATGATATAACCTATGCAAACGGTTCACCCATACGTGAGGAACTCACTACGATTTATCGGACCCACAGTCTTCTCTGTCTTGGTTGTAGTCTCAATGGTGATAGGACGGTTTCCCTATTGGCTGACGTAGCAAAAATGGATGCAGGCATGCCCAAGCATTATGCCTTTCTCCCTCACCCGAACGATGCCGACAAACTTCGGGAGCGCGAACACTTCCTAACTGAACGGGATATCTTTCCAATTTGGTATAAGGGTGAACACGATCAAAGCATCCAGGCTCTTCTCGTTGGGATGCTACAACACTTGGGAAAGTTGTAGGATATGAGGATAGAATGACAAAATTCACCGAATCCGTTGTCGAGGAAGCTGCGCTCGCGTGGCTGGAGAGTTTGGGTTACACAATCCTTTCCGGTCTTGAAATTGCCCCAGGTGAGTTGCAGGCCGAACGCGAGGATTACCGACAAGTAGTGCTTGAGGCACGACTACGTCAGGCACTTCAACGCCTGAATCCGCAGGTTCCATCCGATGCAATACAAGAAGCCTTCCGCAAACTCACGCGCCCTGATTTGCCCTCCCTCATCGCAAACAATCACACGATTCACAAGTACCTTGTTGAGGGTGTTCCTGTAGAGTACCAACGTGCCGACGGCTCAATGGGTGGCGACCTCGTCCGCGTCCTCGATTATGACACACTGGAGAATAACGAGTTTCTCGCAGTCAATCAGTTCACGGTCGTCGAGGATCAACATGAGCGCAGACCCGATGTCGTTCTTTTCGTCAATGGCTTGCCCCTCGCAGTCCTTGAACTGAAGAACGCGGCAACGGAGAGCGCCACGATATGGTCCGCATTCAACCAGCTTCAAACGTACAAGCATCAAATTCCCTCACTGTTCACATTCAATGAGGCGCTTTTGGTGTCCGATGGTATGCAAGCCCGGATCGGAACGCTTACAGCAGACAAAGAATGGTTCATGCCGTGGCGAACCATTGAAGGCGAACAGCTAGCCGACACCAAGTTGCCCCAGTTGCAAGTTCTCCTCGAAGGCGTGTTCGAAAAGCGAAGGTTCCTC
>CAYHRX010000204.1:0-6187 GCA_964359075.1 uncultured Chitinophagales bacterium | reverse complement strand
TACACACCCTCGTCGAGTCAACGAACGGTTTCGTGCGCAGCCATTTCACCACCTCGATGTAGTCGTTCATCTCCCACTTGCCGAGATTGCGATGCATCAGCGCAACACCCTCCTTGCCGAAGTGGCCGGAGCCCCGATGGTCGATTGACATTTGGATCATCCCCTCCATGGCCCACCATTGCGGACGGATGCCTTCCCACAAGTCGAAAACCGTCGCTCCATTCGGACCACCGTAGATACTGATGAGCACAGGATACTTCCTGGCCGGATCAAAGTCCGTTGGCAGCGTCCATCGTACTGGCAAGTCAAAGCCGTCGGGCGTTCTCACACGAAACAGCTCGGCTTTGCCGAGAGCGTAGTTGTCGAATTCCGTCGTCTTACTGTCGCCAAGTTCTCTGACGGGATTCCCGTTGGTGTTCAGCAGCGCCATCCGGGAAGGTGTGGATACATTAGAGTATGTTGTGATGAAGTAGCCTCCTGCTGGAGACAGCTTCACGGAGTGAGTGAACTCGCCAAATGTGAGTCGCACGGGCTCTCCTCCGCCGAGCTTTGTCTTGTAGAAATCTGTCCTCGTGGATGCTTCCTTCTTCGCAGTGAAGTAGACGACACCCGCGTTCTCATCCACCAACAGCAAATCGACGACCCGCCATTTCCCCTGCGTGATTTGACCTGCCAGCTTTCCATCAGCGAGATAATGGTAGAGATGACTCCATCCGCTCTTGTCGCTCCTGATGATGAAGTCGCTGGTTTCCTTGAGGAAGTAGATTGACTCAAACCAGTCCACCCACGACTGCTGGTGCTCGACGTAGATCTCCTTTTTCTTTCCCGTTGTCGGATCAATTGAATACAGCTTCAGCGTATCCTGTCCCCTGTTCATCCACTGTACTACAAGCCTCCTGGCGTCCGCCGTCCAGAACGGAGTCCCAAAGTATTGGTCCTCTTTTTCGTCGAAGTCAGCCCACACAATGTTGCCGACACCAACCGGCACAATGCCGACTCTGACTTCCGGATTCGGGTCGCCGGCTTTTGGGTAGCGCTGGTTCTCGACGGAGCCGTGCACGCCATCAGCGCTGAAGAGAGGGAACACTGGAACCATCGAGTCATCAAAGCGGAAGAACGCCAGCCGCTTGCTGTCCGGCGACCACCAGAACGCCTTGTATTGGGTGGGCCTTCCAAGCACTTCCTCCATGTAGACCCACGAGGACCAACCGTTGTAGATAACGTCGGAGGCATCATTCGTGTACTGGAATTCCTTCCCTGTATTCAGGTCGACCGTAAACAGATTCTTGTCCCGTGTGAACGCCACGAAGTTTCCGTCGGGAGAAATCGTGGGATTCTTCTCCTCGGCAAGTGTGCTGGTCAGCCTCTTGAACTCCTTTTTCTGAACGTCAAGGGCGTACAGGTCGTTGTCCTTGACATAGATGAGTCGTGTGTGTGAATCATTCTGAGACACTGGACTGGAAACACTGATTCCGCTGTCGACAACGGCCTTGAACTGTTCCAGGTCTCGGTGGACTTTCTCTTCTCCGCTCTTCACATCCACAGAGTACACCTTCGCTCGATCATCCCCCTCCTTCTTCTTCATCTCAAGATAGTGAGGGTCATCAGCCCATCCAACAATGTTCGGAAGGGCCTTGGTGAGTTTTGGCTCGGCGCCCTTGAAGATTTGTTCGTACGTGAGTCTGTTCTTCTCTTGAGCGTGTAAAGAATTGAAGCATAAGAGAAGTGCCAGAGCAAAGAAGAGCACTTTCGATTCTCTGACAAATAAGGAAGGCATGAGATTGGTCAAAGTACTTGATCGGGCACTCAACTCAAGGAATGATAAGAGGAATAGCCTGCCGCTTGTGCCTTCGAACCAGAGACAAGCTCTGACATGCGCACAAGACATGCATCAGCGAATGACATTCGAGGAGCGTAGCGTACGACCAAGTCCAGCACAGCAGACTGCTCGGTTCTGATGCCAAACGATGTGTCCAAGACTTCGGTTCGCAGGAATTGTGCAAGTCGTTTCGGACCGTCGGGAATGTCTTTGACGAGAAAGACCGCTGTCGACGATAACGACAGACTTCATCGTCCGTAACCCTGCAACCACTTCTTGTTTGTAGCTCGGTCGGTTGTGCCCGAGTCAAGTGAGCCACATACATCAAGTGTGAGATCATACACCGACGCGCGTCGGCGACCACTGTTGTTCTTATGAGTGGTCCGCCTCTTACCCCGTTCACGGGAGTTGGTTTTCATCCTCGACTTCAATGCGATTGATGCCATACGATTCCTCACTTTCCGGTGATAATAATACTGCTAGCGAAGAACTACCCTCCCCCCGTCGCCAGCATCATGATCTTCTCCTGTGTAGCGTCGCTCTTGTCGAGCACGCCCATGAGGCTCCCCTCGTGCATGACTGCAATGCGAGTACAAACGCCAAGCAGCTCCGGCAGATCAGAAGAAATTACCAGAAGGCCGATCCCCTTCTGTGCGAGGTTGTTGATGAGGTTGTAGATTTCGTACTTCACACCAACATCAATGCCTGCCGTGGGTTCGTCGAAGATCAGCACTTTCGACTGCGTGAACAGCCAGCGCGCGAGGATTACCTTCTGCCGGTTGCCACCGCTGAGCGCCTCAACTTCCTGCTCGATGCTTGGTGTCTTGATGCGCAGGTCGTCTGAGTACCGACGGGCAACGGCATTCTCCTTCGTGCGATTGATAAAGAGTCCTCTGAGCACCTCACGCAGGTTGGAGAGGGAGATGTTCTCCCTGATGTTCATCTGCATGATGAGGCCGTACTTGTTGCGGTCTTCAGTGAGTAGTCCGATGCCGAGGTCGATGGCTTCGCGGGGAGAACGAGGATGGATTGGCTTCCCTTCAAGAAGAATGTCTCCGCTCTCTATCGGGTCAGCGCCGAACACAACACGGGCAAGCTCGGTCCTTCCGGCACCGACCAGACCCGCGAGACCGAGCACTTCTCCCTGATAAACCGTGAGGTTCACATCCCGCAACATCCCGGCATTGAGCTGCTCGATGCGCAGGATTTCATTTCCGCGCTGCAGCTCAACGTGGGGAAACTCATTCTCCAGCTCCCTTCCCACCATGTGGCGGATGAGTCCCGGACGGTCGATCTCGCTGATCGGGCAGGTGTGAATCCACTTTCCGTCCCGGAGGATCGTTACGCGGTCGCCAATCTCAAAAATCTCCTCCAGACGGTGGGAGATGTAGATGACGCCAACGCCTTCAGACTTGAGGCGGCGGATGACCTTGAACAAGTTCTGCAGCTCATTCTCGCTTAATGCTGCAGAGGGCTCGTCCATTGCAAGAATACGGATCTTCTTGGAAAGTGCCTTGGCGATTTCAACAAGTTGTCGCTGTGCAATGGAGAGCGAACTGACGAGGGCTCTCGTGTCGATCTCTTCGCCCAACTGTGCAAGTGTCGCACGAGCTGTGGCGTGCATCTGCATGAAGTCGATGAACGGAAGACTCCTCTTCATCGGTTCATTCCCGAGGAGGATATTCTCGGCTACCGAGAGTTCGGGCACGAGCTTGAACTCCTGATGGATGATGCCGATGCCCAGCCGTTGAGCATCGGCGGGAGAATACAACTCGACCAAGCTGCCGTCGAGCTCGATGTCGCCTCCGTCCTTCGGCACCGCGCCGGAGAGAACCTTCATCAGTGTGGATTTGCCGGCGCCGTTCTCACCGAGCAGACAGTGTACCTCTCCGGCCTGAAGATCGAAGCTCACATCATCAAGCGCGAGCACACCGGGGTACTGCTTACGTATGGCGCGCATGTGAAGAAGGAGGTTCATTACATATCCTAGGTTGAGAAAAGAGATTGCCTGCCTGTCGGCAGACAGGCTTCGTCACAGAAAACGTGCCTCGCAATGACAAGCAAAACCTCAGAACTTCCCTGTCTTCCACTTCTGTGCGTACTCTTCCACGTTCTCCTTCGTCACAATGTCGAGTCCTGAATCGATGATCGCCTGGAGTGTTTTGCCCTCTTTAATTTCAAGCAAGGCGCGAATGCTTTCGTAACCCCAGCCCCAGAGCTTCTGCCCGAGCAGCACCTGTACGTATCCTTGTCGAACATATTCGAGTTCTTCCGGTAGTGCATCGAACGCAACGACTGTTAGGTCACCAGGCTTCTTTGCAGAGAACGGCCCCGGCGCGGGTGTGAAGATTGCCCACGAGCCGGGAAGCACCCATCCTGTGAGATCGGGGTGCGCCTGCATCACGGCCTCCATAATGCTTACGCCTTTGTTCACGTCGTCGTAGCAGAATTCAGTCGCAACGACCTTGATGTCGGGATAGTCTTTGAGATAGCCAAGCAATGCGTTCTTGCGTTCCTCCAGGTTCGGTGCGCCGGGCGTGCCCATCAGAATGGCAATCTTCCCCTTCTTGCCCATGTGCTTTACCAGATACTCGCCCATCATCCTTCCGCTGCCGGAGTTGTTCGTGCCGTAGTACGATATGCGCTTGCTCTTCGGTGCATCCGAATCGAACGTCACGACAGGAATGCCTGCATCGACGGCCTTGTCGATCGTCGGCTGCAATGCGTCAGCATCATTCACCGAAATAGCAATGCCATCCACCTTGCGCTCAATCAGGCTCTCAATGATCTGCGCCTGCTCCACGGCGTCCGACTTCACAGGAGCGAACCGTTGTACTTCGACCTTGCCGTTGCCAAGATCGGTCGCTGCCGCCTGCGCTCCTTGCCACGCAAGCTGAAACACCGGGTTGTCCAGCAGCTTCGGCACGAAGGCAAACACCATCTTCTTCTCCTCCTGCTTTTTCGAACAGCCGGAGAGAGCCAGGAGAAGTGAGAGGATAACGAGACTGAACTTTCGCATGACGACTCCTTGAGTGTGAAAACGACTATCGCTTCGACTTCCTATCCAATACCACAGCAACGATGATGACAATGCCGATTGCCACCTGCTGCCAGTAGGCGGAGACGTTCAGCAGGACAAGTCCATTGCGGAGGATGCCCATGAGCAGTGAGCCGACGATGGCACCGAGAACTGTACCTCGCCCTCCGGTAAGACTGATTCCCCCAATCACCGCCGCCGCAATGACATCAAGCTCGTAGCCAAGACCGGCTGTGGACTGTCCGACGCCAAACCGCGACGTAAACAGAACGCCGGCAATCCCTGCTGAGAGTCCGCACAGGCCGTAGACGATGGTCTTCACCTGTGTCACCCTGACACCGCTGTACGTCGCAGCCTCCTCGTTGCCGCCGATGGCATACGCGTAGCGTCCCCAGTGGGAGTATTTCAAGAACACGGCAACAACCCACGCGAAGAGAATCATGATGAGGATTGGAGTGGGGATGCCGTAGAACGATCCTTGACCGATCATGAGGAACTCAGGCGGAAGACTCCTGATCGTCTCACCTCCCGTGATGGCAAACGCAAGTCCGCGTGCAATGCTCATCATCCCAAGCGTGACGATGAACGGAGGAAGTTTGGCTTGAGTAATGACGAGGCTGTTGACAAGTCCGCAGACAAGACCGGCGAGGATACCGCAGGCACTCGCGCCGGCAATTGAGAAGCCGTAGTTCAACAACACAGCAGTTACAACTCCACTGAAGCCAAGCACCGAGCCCACAGCCAGATCGATACCGCCCGTAATGATGACAGCCGACTGACCGACAACCATGATCGCGACAAATGAGAGCGCCCGAGTCACCTGAGAAATGTTGGACCAGTTCAGAAATGTGGATTCGAAAACGCTTTCGCCACCGAACGTCGAGGTGAGAAGCGTCAGCACCAGAACCTCTGCGAGCAGAACGAACCAAATGCCGAAGCGTTGAGAGCCGTGGGGTTTCATCAGGTCAGGAACTCAGGGAACTCTTTTGCCAGGTACGCTTTCACCGCGGGTATGTCGGATTGACTTGTGAGGTCGATGACATGTTCTGAGAGTGGAATCGTGAACACCGAGCGCGGATGTTCGGCTGCCATCATCTTCACTGCAACAGGCAACTCCTTTTCCTGGCGCACCGGATGCAAGGGGACGGATTCAAGGTACGGCAAAATCCGGTCATAAGAAAACCGGAAGATGTTCATGCTGACACCGATCCTACCCGTTGCCTCTGCCACATTTCCGATTTCTTCCGGCGATGGCTTCTCGACAATATCCTCCAAGAACCCATCCGCATCCTTTCTGATAACAGCAAACTGCACAATGCGGTCATGATCGA